>CAZDER010000060.1:0-4846 GCA_964504505.1 uncultured Gammaproteobacteria bacterium
CGCGGTCGGCAACGTGGGGGGCGTGCTCCTCCGGGCGGACACGCGCCTCCAGCCTCATCTACCGTCGCGGAGCCCCTAAATACCCTAAAGGGGACTTCCAAAACACCTCCGCCGACGCAAAGTGCGACCGCTAAAGTCTTGCAGCAACTAGCTAAGAAACCGACAGTCTTAAAACAGCTGTTGCAAAGTGATCCGCCACCGTTTACGTCTGACGAAGCAGCCGATGACTTTGGCGATCTCAAGTTAGGCTTGGAACAGCCTCCCTCCTCCAGCCTCCCTCCTCCAGCCTCATCACCAGTTACGGCGCGCCCGCTACAACCAGGTCAACGTGTTCAATTTTGACATCATGTTCTTATCTCGCGTATTCATTTTTGGTCTGATGTTATGCTTGTCTGGTCTCATAACGCCGTCTGTTCAGGCCACTCCGTCGCTCGCGGATACGGATGGCGACGGCATAGCTGGTCGCTTTGAGACGCAGGTGTACAAGACAGATCCGCTCCGCGCTGATAGCGATGGCGATAGTTTTAGTGACTATGAGGAAATAATCCATGGTTTTAATCCGCGCGGCGCTGGTAAGCTGGTTGATGCCGATTCTGATGCCGATGGTTTATGCGATCGTTTAGAATTAGCTTTTGGGACTGATCCCACAATGTTTGATACTAACCACGACGGAGTTGGCGATGGCGCGCAGGTCGTGGCAGCCACTTCGCCCACCTCAACACCGGCGACGTCGTTACAGAAATCTATCCACATCAATCTGGCTCGTCAGCAATTGGAGCCTATGGTTAATGGAGTTGCGATTGCTAACTATCCAATTTCGAGTGGTTTGCCGCGTTTACCGACGCCAGTTGGAAACTTCAAAGTGTTACAAAAAAATCCGCGTGCGTGGTCGCAAGCGTCTAAATTGTGGATGCCGTATTGGATGCATTTCAGTGGTCGTGGTCATGGCATTCATGAGCTACCCGAGTGGCCAAATGGTCGCAAAGAAGGCGAGAGTCATTTGGGTCAGCGCGCTTCACATGGCTGCGTACGTTTGGGCGTAGGTGCAGCTAAAAAAATCTATGATTGGGCACCCGTCGGTACGCCGGTGGTAATCTCAAAATTATGAGATGGATGTTTGGAGCAGTTTGTTTAGTCGCAGTGAACTTGTGTGGCACAACTAGCGTGTTAGCCGCTAAACCACTCGCAAACGCGGAACCGTTTGTGCCGTATGCGGATGAATTTGCGTCAGCAATAGTGATGACACCCAAGTTGCATCAAGTCTTGTATGCGTTTAAGCCCGAGCTTGCCCATCCCGCTGCTAGTTTAAGCAAACTGCCGAATGCCTTGGCATTTTTAACGCGCGGCATACGTATGTCGCGCCGAGTTAGTTTGCTCAAGCAAGATGAAGTAGGCGGCGGACGTTTGCGCTTATCACCAGGCTCAACCATGACAGTGCAAGACATGTTTTACTCAAACATCACGGCCAGTGCCAATAATACAGCCATGGCCTTGGCGCGTTTATCCGGACTGAAGCCAGCGGCGTTTTTGCGCCTCATGAACCAAGAGGCTAAGTCAGCCGGAGCTAAACATTCGGTGTTCTTTGACTTTGCAGGCATGGATCCGCGTAACATAACGACGGCTAAAGATATGGCTTTGATCGCTGATCGCGCCTTTGCTAATCCTACTATCCGTCGAGCTGCTAGCCTCGAGAGTTACAGTTTTATAGCTAGATACGGTCGAACGCGCATCAATAAAACCATCAAGAACACCAATGATTTATTGACCAAAGATCCATCAATGTGGGTGATCGGCGGTAAGACAGGCTATCTTGAGGAAGCCAAGAACAATCTGGCAGTCCGCTTGCGTGAGCTGGATGTGTATGGTAAGCCCATACCCGGCACAGATATTATTGTGATAGTTTTTGGAGCATCAACCAAAGAAAGCATGTTCGCGGCCGCCAAGCGTTTAGCCTTATGGACTTGGAAAACCCATGCATTTTGATCAACTCGCGACTGTGCTTTTGGCACGGGCAGAACCCAGCTACCGACTCGCTCAAATCAAGCGAGCTTTTTTTGTCGAGCTGCTCTCCGACTGGTCAGAGGTAAGCGTATTAAGCAAGTATCTACGCGAGATCTTGGCTAAAGAGGTGGCTTGGAACGCACTTACGCAGGTACGTGTACATACGAGTGCCGACAGTGAAACTGCGAAGACGCTGTTTCGTTGCGAGGATGGCAAAACTATCGAGGCGGTGTTGATGTGCCACGAGGATGAGCGCAACACGGTGTGCATCTCCTCGCAAGTCGGTTGCGCGATGGCTTGTGCTTTTTGCGCGACTGGCACGATGGGTTTGGCGCGTAATCTCACGAGTGCAGAAATTGTGGAGCAAGTCATCCATTATGCGCGGTTGTTGAAAACCAAAAACGAAACCGTCACTAACGTGGTGCTGATGGGCATGGGCGAACCGTTTCACAATTATAACGAAGTCATGAAAGCTCTAAAGATGCTCAATGATAAGGAGGGTTTTTGTTTCGGTGCACGCCGCATGAGTATCTCGACTTGCGGCATCGTGCCGGGCATTTTGCGTCTGGCTGATGAACCGATGCAGGTGAACCTTGCCATTTCATTGCACGCTGGTACTGACGCGGTGCGCTCCATGCTAATGCCAGTTAACAAAATCTACCCACTGGCTAAACTCATGGAAGCCGTGCGCATTTACATGGCTAAAACCAATCGTAAAGTCATGTTTGAATATGTGTTGTTACGAGGGATAAACGATCGCCAAGAGGACGCCGAAGCAGTGGCGCATCTATTCGGTGAAGACGTGCGGCTGGTCCATGTCAACGTCATTAAATATCATCACACCCTAGCGGCTTTCGCAGGCACTGAAGGTGGAGCACGTACAGACTTTGTCGAGCAGTTGCGCGCGCTGGGTATTCCAGCCACGCATCGCGTCACCTTTGGAGAAGATATCGAGGCTGCTTGTGGACAACTAATAGTCAATGTGGCGGCGGATGAAATTGCGCAAGACACACCAGCTGTGCAGCTTGATAAGACGCAGTCGTAATTCTAAAACTCATGTTACGTCGCATGCGTGTTCTGAATGGTGAAAATGTGGTTTCGCTACTTGACGAAGCTTCTAAGCTGTAACCGCCTTTACAAACCGCCTTTACATCACGTTTTGTGTATGGTACACTAGTGTCATAATCATGAAAAGCAAAAAAAACCTTTTAGAGCAGCTAAAATCTTTGCCTCATTTCAGCAAAAACACTGTCTGTCAGCTCGGTCAACAACTGGGGCTTAAAGATTGCACGGTTGACACTTACATCAGCCGATTTTTGATGTACAAAGAAATCATCTGGCTCAATAAGGGTTTGTACGTTTCTACTGACTTCTTCAAAAAAAATAAGAACGATATTTCGTACTTGTTCTATCTTGCTAATGTAATACGCACACCATCCTATGTGAGCTCGTGGACGGCTCTCCAGTATTACGATCTTGCTACGGAAGCGATTCATTCTATTACCTCGGTCTCGCCCAAGGTCACGAGAAATTTTGAAATCAAGGCTGGTAATTTTTCATATCAGTCGATCAAGCAAAATTTGTTTTCTGATTTCTCCCTGATTAATGGCAAGTTCGATTTTTATATTGCTTCGCCATCGAAAGCATTATTCGATTTGCTGTATTTCAGGACGCGCCAGTTCCGTAGTGTTAAACCAGAGTATATCAAGACGCTGATTAAAGAACTGCGGATCGACATCGATGAAATGGAGGAGTCAGAACAGGAAAAATTTTATACAATGATTAAAAAATACATCTATGAGTGAACGACTAATATCAGTTTTGAAAAGAAAGCTGAAAGATGTCGATAATTATGGTGAGCTTAACGCGGAAACACGACGTAACGCGCTCAAAGAGGAGTTGCAGTATTACGTTCTCAACTTCATTTATCAGCATCTAAAATATCACAGCTGGATCATGTACGGTGGTTCGGCTCTCCGCATCATTCACGGATTGGAGCGTATGTCAGTCGATCTCGATTTTGAAGTCTCCCACGCCATAACCAAGAAGTTTCTTGAAGAGTTGAAAAAAGAAGTTAACGAGCATTTCACGAATACCTACGGCACGAATGCAGATTTTTTGGAGATTAAAACCACTAAGGCACGTGGCTTGCTCCTAAAGTTCACTGTGGGCGAAGACCTTAGCTTTGGCCATCCTTCGAAACAAATACACATCAAGCTCGATCTCAACCACTTCGTTGCGCCAAAAACTGTCACTGAACGTCGACCGATAAATCGAGATCAGTTATCGTTCGTTATCATCGTATACAATATGTCCGCGCTGATGGCGAGTAAGATTGCCGCTATCTTCTTGCGGGGAACTCGTGGCGTAGACGAGGCGACCTATGAGGAAAAAGGACGTGATATCTATGACCTTCTTTGGTACATGAATAAGCAAGTGGTACCAGATTTCGATTACCTCACTGCAAAGGCGATCAACATCAAAGACACTCGCGCGCTTTTCGATCGGCTTACGCTCCAGCTCAATAAAGTCAACGATAAAAATCTTGAGCAAGATCTTGAACCGCTGTTTATAGAGAAAAACTATATTCTAGATTGGCTAAAGAACTGGCGAGAGAGCTATCTGCGGCTTCTGGATAAATATAAAATTCGCACCATCAAGAAACTGGAAAGTATTGGGATACATCAGGATTTTGAAACGCGTGCTTTTTCTTTTGTGTATGGGTACAACACTGAAGATGGTGATTCGGTTAGGATTATTTATAACCTAAGCGAGCTCTGGATTATGTTCAGAGAGGGTGATTTGCAGATTGAGACGGATAAAAAACTGGAAGATAAAATCGAGT
>CAZDER010000061.1:0-4758 GCA_964504505.1 uncultured Gammaproteobacteria bacterium
TTATCGGACCTATCCCCCTAAACCCCCCCGCCTCGCGCGCGAGGCGGGGGGAGACATGAATGGAGAAGAGCTCTACGTTCGTTAACTCTCCCCTTAAGATAAGGGGAGACGCCCAAGTCCGCGCAGGGCAGAGGGGATAGTTCGGAGGGGATAGTCGGAAGGAGGGCGTTTCACGTCCTGCGTCGTTGTACCCACAGCTGCCAGCTAACAAGCAATGGCGAAGCGATGAAAATGGAAGAATATGTTCCAACGGCGATACCGATAATCAAAGTCAAGGTAAACTCATGCAGACTGGAACCGCCGAAGAGATACACCGCTGTGAGCGTGAGTAAAGTCGTAAAAGAAGTGTTGAGCGAACGTAGAAAAGTTTGATGTACCGAGGCTTCGACAATGTCGGCAAATGAACCGGAGCGTTTGGGCAAATTTTCACGTACGCGATCTAGTACCACAATCGTATCCGTAATCGAATAGCCTAAAATAGTCAAGATGGCAGCGATGAACGAGGTACCGACCTCCACATCTTTCACATGGCCAAGCCACGAGAATACGCCCATCGGAACGATCACGTCATGAAAGGCGGTAAAAATAGTTACGAGACCGTACTTCCACGATTGAACTGGCGCAGAAACTTTGCGAAACACGAAAGCGACGTAAATAAGGATAGCCAACAGCGTAATCGCCAAACCTTCAATGGATTTTTTCCGCAGTTCCTCGCCAACGACTGGACCAATGGCGTCGAAACGCAACTCGCTCACGCTAGGATAAGCCCGTTTGAGAGCCGCTAGAACGCTGGCGTGTTGTTCTTCGTTAAGCGGTTTCAAACGAAATTGCATATCCGTTTCCGCCATGGGTTGAATCACGACCGAACCAAGTTCAACTCCGCTTGTATCCAACACTCGCTGCACATCCGCCGAAGATGGACGCCCATCGAAACGCACCGCCATGAGCGTTCCACCGGTGAAATCAATCCCCTGCTTCAAGCCCCAAATGCTCAAAAACACGATCGAGAGACCAATCGTCAAGCCAGATACGACGTACCAAACGCGACGCAACTTAACAACATGTAACAACATAAGAGATTAGCGTTTAGCACGCAAAAATATCCAATCGATTTTCGCCAGTGGTGTGTAGGCTAAGCAACGCAAAAACGTGCGGGTGGAAACGATCGCCGTAAACAGCGAAAGCAGTGTACCCACAGCCAGCGTGAGCGCGAAACCGCGAATAATCGAGGACGAAAAACCATACAATACCCCACACGAGATAAGCACCGTCATGTGACCATCTCGGATTGAAGGCCAAGCGCGTTTGAAAGATTCCTCGAGTGCAATCATCAGCGTCTTGCCTTCTTTGAGCTCCTCTTTGAAACGCTCGAACACCAAAACGTTGGCATCAACCGCGATGCCTAGCGATAAGATGAAGCCAGCAATACCAGCCAAGGTGAGTGTAATCGGAATCAGCTTAAAGATCGCGGCCGACAACGCCGCATACAAGAACAGTGCTCCGATCGAAACAACGCCAGGTAAGCGATACAAGAGAATCATGAAGAGGGCGACAAACAGGAAACCGTAGAGACCAGCCGTGAGTGACTTGGTGAGCGAATCCGCCCCTAGCGTTGGTCCGACTGTTTGTTGGGCGATGAGCTTGATCGCAACTGGCAAAGCACCAGCCTGCAAACGACGCGCCAGTAGTTTAGCCTCCTCGACGTTACCGCTGCCCTCGATCACGGCTCGACCGCCAGAAATCTCGGTTCTCACAGTCGGCGTCGAGATCGCGCGACCATCCAGAAAAATTCCGACCGGCTTGCCGATGTTGCGCCGAGTGATCTCTTCAAATAGTTTTGCCCCCTCATCGTCGAATTGAAGAGATACGAGCGGCGTGCCGAGGTTTTGATCAAAATCAACCCGTGCCGAAGATAGCTGTTTCCCAGTTAACTTGGTGAGCTTCCATGGATCAGGCGACGCGATATCACTCGCAAGCGTGCGTCCGACTTCAATCACGCGCACACGCACGTCATTTTTGGGACGCTCGCCTAATTTTTCTAGCAAATGAAAACCGAATTGCGATTCGACCACGTCCGAAATAGTTCCAGCTGCGAGCTCAAAAGCCGCCTTCTCAAAATTAGCATCAACAAATTGTCCCTTGTTAACCCAATCCAGCTCACCACTCGTAGACGAGGCAGCTGGATCATCGGAGAACTCCTTAATCAAGGCTTGAAAGTTTTGCGTGGTGGCGCGTTTTTTAAGATCCGTGATTTTAGCTAAGGCTTTTTCGCGTTCTTGCTGCTGCGCATCACTAAGCGGCACCTCCTTGCCGTCCGCACCTTTGGTCAGTGCTGGTGCACGAATAAAAAGATGGCGTACTTTGACCTCATTGCCAATATTCTTGCTTTCGACAGCCTGTGCCACCGCATAACTATGTGCGCGTTGAATGACGAGCCTAGCCACCGTGCCGCTTGCTGCTTGTTTAAGCATCTCGTATAAATCCTGATCGTCTGGACTATTGGCTATGAAACCCAGATCACCGCCATTAGCTTTGAGGGCTTCGACTGTGTTCTTTTCTCGCGCTAATGTCTCAAACTTAGTCGGATGCTGGAGAGCTTCGACCAAAATATCATTAGCCTGCTTAGTTTCTTCGGCATTCTTGGTTTCCAGTTGTTGTGTCTGGATGGCGGTCAAATCCGCTCCAGCCGCCTCGTTTGGCTCTTTGAACTCTAGAATGGGCGTTTCTCCGATAAGTTTGATAGCTTGATTGACATCCTTGATGCCAGCCAACTCAACCGTCACGCGCCAACTCGCACCAGCTTGCATGGTTTGAATGAGTGGCTCGGAAACTCCCAGCGTGTTGACGCGGCGTTCGATCACATCGCGTACACCGTTTAAGGCTTCGCGGCGATCATTGTCAGAAATGTGGCTCACGTCTGCTTCGTACTCTAAATGCGTACCTCCCTGCAGATCAAGCCCAAGCACAAAGGGTTTTTGAATCACACCGAAACCGAAGCCAAGCTTTTGTTTCAGCTGGTTAGATGCCCAATTGAATGGGGCTGGATAGGCTAAGACACCCGCCACGATAAACAAGAGGATAAGCCAAGCCGCGCGACTTTGAACGGTCTTTTTTTGAGGGATTAGTGAACGATTCATACAAGTAATGATAAACGACCAAAGTTTAGCGTGCGAAAGAAAAAAGCAATTAGACGGTCGGCGGAGTAAGTGCGGGAGCGGTCGAGGCTGTAGGCGTGAGAGGCTGTCGCTTGAGCAACCACATTTGTTGAGCGACCGTGAGCAAACTCATCGTGAGCCAATACAAGGCCAGACCGCCCGGCAAAGAAAAACCAATCACAGCCGTCAAAATCGGCATCATGTACATCATTTGTTTATTCATCATGGCAGCCATACCTTCATCTTGCGCGGCTGGTTTGCCAGCTACCTCTAGTGGTGGTGGCGTGGTGGCACCAGCTGGTTTCAACATTTGCCGCGTCTGCCAAAATTGAACCAATGCGGCTAAAATCGCTAACACATAACTTGGATGTGTGAGGTCGAGGATACCCAAAAACATGGTATTGATAGTCTGCGGACTAGCCACGAACGGATATAAAAGATTAGCAAAACTGGTAGAATCGAGACCGATCGAGAGCGCTTGATAGAGCGCGATAAACACAGGTAGTTGGATAACGAGCGGCAAACACGATGAAGCTGGATTCACTTTTTCCTTAGCATACAATGCCATCAACTCGCGAGCTTGACCTTCTTTATCATCCTTGAGGCGTGTACGGACTTCTTCGATCTTGGGTTGGAGTGCTTGGAGCGCGCGCTGTTGACGAAGTTGCGCCTGGGTTAGCGGATACAAGATGGCTTTGACCACAATAGTCACCCCTATGATCGCAAAACCAATATCATGCCCGGGTAGAATACCGTAAAGCCAGATCAATAAATTGAGAATCGGTTGGAGTAAAACCACGGTGAAGAGATGGGACATAGTGGGAGTCTATACGATTGGTTCAGGCAGGGTTTCTGTTGGCGTTTCCGTTGGCGTCAGCACCAGCTCCTCAAACGCTCCCGTTTCCGAGTCCGCCACTGCTTTGCCACCTTGTTCGACCACGGTGATCTTCCAGCCTGTGAGTTTGGCGGCGAGACGCACGTTTTGCCCACCCTTGCCGATTGCGAGCGACAATTGATCGGCGACGACCGAAACCACCGCTAAATGCTCACCGTTTTCGCGCAACTCCACGTTCAACACCTTGGCAGGCGACAACGCTGATTGCACATATTGTGCCGCGTTTTCGCTCCATTCTATCACATCAATCTTTTCGCCGTTCAATTCTCGAATCATGGTTTGAATGCGCGTACCGCGTTGACCAATACACGAACCGATAGGATCAATCGCATCGTCATTGGTGGACACGGCAACTTTAGTGCGGTTGCCAGCTTCGCGTGCGATGCCCTTGATTTCAACTACGCCATTGCCGATTTCTGGCACCTCTTGCATGAACAGGCTCGTAATAAGTTGCGGACTGGTACGCGACAAACGAATCTCTGGACCTTTGCCCGTAAGTACAACCTCGCGCAACAAGGCTTTGATGCGCGTCCCAGGATAATAACGCTCGGTTTCAATTTGATCCTCGGGTAACATGATGCCGGTAGCACGTCCAAGATCAATCAGCACCATGCGACCTTCGCGGCGTTGGATGGTGACGTTCATGAGCTCGCCTTCACGACCTTTGAAATCGCTGTAGATCACGTTGCGTTCGGCTTCACGCAATTT
>CAZDER010000062.1:0-4737 GCA_964504505.1 uncultured Gammaproteobacteria bacterium
CTTTACCTCCGCCGAACTCTCGAGCGACAATGGCATTCTCTACGGTATCAATCGTCACAACAACTCGCTCATCCTGTTCGACCGTTTTTCCTTGCAAAACGCCAACGCGGTCATGTTTGCAACTTCTGGTGCAGGCAAAAGCTACACCGTCAAATTAGAGATCATCCGCTCGCTCATGCTTGGAGTCGACGTGATCGTGATCGATCCGGAGATGGAGTACAAGCACTTGAGCGATACGGTGGGTGGCACATACGTCAATATTTCCTTGTCGTCGAAGTCTAAAATCAACCCTTTCGATTTACCGCGCGTGATCGGGGAGTCGCTTGCGGTCGAGGATATTATTCGGAGCGCGGTCATTACCTTAAAAGGTTTGCTGCGTCTCATGCTCGGCAAAATCACGAGTACCGAGGATTCAATTCTTGATCGAGCCTTGCTTGAAACTTACGCCAAAAAAGACATCGTACCAGGTTCGGATATTACTACGCTCGAACCGCCAATTTTACAGGACTTCCAGGATATTTTAGAGGGTATGGAAGGTACAGCCGAGCTGATCGTCAGATTGCGTAAGTACACTGAAGGTACGTTTGCAGGTCTGCTCAATTCGCCCACGACCGTGCAAATGCGAAACCAGCTAGTCATCTTTTCAGTGCGCGATCTGGAAGATGAGCTGCGTCCGATGGCTATTTACACCATCATCAACTACATCTGGAGCGTAGTGCGATCGGAACGAAAAAAGCGCATCTTGGTGATCGATGAGGCTTGGTGGCTGATGCAGTCAGAAGATTCTGCCAAGTTTATTTTTGCTCTCGTCAAACGCTGTCGCAAGTATTACCTTGGAATTACCACCATCACTCAAGATGTCAACGACTTTTTGACCTCGCCCTATGGTCAAGCCATTGTTACTAATAGTTCAATGCAACTCTTGCTCAAGCAATCGCCAGCCTCGATTGATCTCATCGCCCGCACGTTTTTATTGACGCAATCAGAAAAGTATCTGTTGTTAGAATCAGGCATCGGCGAAGGTATCTTTTTTGCTGGTTCTAAACATGCCGCCATCCAAGTGGTAGCCTCTTATACCGAAGACCAGGTAGTCACCACCAATCCGCAACAACTCTTGCAGATTGAGGCAGCTAAACAAGAGCTAAACGCCGCTCAACCACAATAATTTTATGTCCAAACGCACCATCGCTATTCTACTGATCGTCTTTGGCACGCTCGCTATTTTGGCGGCGCTGTATTGGACGTTTGCGCCAGTCATCAAAACTGGCTCGATCTTACCAAATAAAAATCAACCATCGCCAGCAGCCCCTGAATCCCCTGAAGGGGACCTCAAACAAAAGCCTCCAGCCTCACTACTCGAGCCTCCAGCCAAGCCGGTGGCGCGCGAGGTAAGCAGTGAGGAACAAGCCCAGTTAGTCCTGCGGCAACAAGCTCTGTCTTTTGCTGCTCGGCAGGGCACATATGCTAACGCGGATGGCTTTTTCGCTTTACAAGAAGTGTATCCTGATGCGACGCTGACCTTACGGGCTTTTTTTGAGGCCGAGCAGTTGCGTTTGACCAAAGAACACCCATCCATGGTAAGTGCTTGGTTGCAAACCACTAAAGCCCTGTCGGCACGATTTACTTCTGATCTACCTTTAGCCAAACAAAAATCCGCCACAGTGGTGGTGCAAGCTCAACAAATTATCGAAACAGGTCAAAAATCCGCTGTAATTTCTTACCATGAAATCACGATCACTTTCACTCTCACGCAAGGACGCTGGTTGGTGGCACGCGTAGCATCAAAACCGCTCGACTTGTAAAACGGTCCACGGAAGCCCCATGCCCCCTAAAGGGGGTTCTGTCGGGAGTCCTTCCTGAAGTTTCCTTTAGGGGATTTAGGGGCTCCGTGGCAGGGGGCTCGCTCTTGACAAGTAACTCGAAACATGGAACGGAGTGAATATGTTCACTCCGTTTTGTATACGCGAGTTTTTACTCGAAGTGCTCTATCCACCGACCTGCGTTGGTTGTGAGGCTGATGGAACTTGGTTGTGTACGGCTTGTCTGGCAACCATCGCTTATGCGCGGAGCGAGGATGGACTGGTTGCCCTTGGCCATTACGCCGATCCAAGTTTGCGCTGTTTACTCACCCATCTCAAATATCGTTCGGCTATCTGTGTGCTGGAGAGTTTGCGCGAGTTTGTTCGGCGTTTTCGGAGCGAACACATCCGAACGTGGCCATGGGCAGGGGAACCATCGGTCACGCTCTGCGGAGTGCCATCGGATGAACGGCGTGTGCGCGAACGCGGGCTTGATCATGTTGAATGCTTGCTCGACATTGTCCACGCCGAACTAGTGCCGTGGGCAACTCGTATCAATCTTTTACGACGCACGAAGCACGTGGTCCAGAATGCTGCTTTACCAGCCACCCAGCTCCGTCAACCCAATGTCTATGGGATCTTTAAGGTGAGCACAAACATCGCAGGCGCAGTCTTGCTGGTTGATGATGTGTATACGACTGGAGCGACATGGAATGAGGCGGCTCGTGTACTGCGGCGGGCTGGGGCGAGCCAAGTGTACGGCTTGGTTTTTGCAAAAGGCTGATAAAAACATAAAACCCGCTCATGATGTTCGCGCAAAACATCGAGGCGGGAGTGAGAAAAAAAGGTGCTGTAGGATAAGGCTCCTACGTGTCCCCGGCTATTTACCCGGCGTCTTGATTGAATCCAGTTAGACTGGATGAAAGTTGCGAGGTGTGCCATCTACTGTTGACTTGGCAGTCAACAGTCGTCTTGCGGCCAAGCTCCGTTTGATGGGTAGAGCTTGTAAGCGGAAGAGGAAGAAAGGGAATCGGGAAGCATGAGGTTGGAGGCGTGAGGCTGGAGGCTGGAGGCTAGAGAAAGAATCGGGAGGCGGAAAAGCTTGTTAGATGAGCAGATCGATTAGATCGGGCCATCTGTGTTGTGTCCAGGCGATCCACTCGCGTACGGGCTGACTGATTAGTCCAACCGAGCCTGATTGTGGACCGGTATTACTGAATTGCGGTCGGACTCGTCCGAATGGGATGCGAAGCCGGTTACGCACGATCCAGATGACGGTCGGATGCGGGCCCACCGTCGAGGCGGCGAGGGTTCGGAATGTTTCGAACGTGATTAGTGCAGCTCGCGTGTTGTTCGAGCCATTCGCCCGAGGACACCAGCCGAGTCGGCGTACGAAGTACGGATGCCGCCGATCAGCCACGGTCTTACGAGCCGCGAGGATGATCGGAGAGCCGCATTCGCGAGTTGACTGGTTGGCAGCGATGAGATTGGCCAAGCGCGGCTGGACTCGATTGAAACGAGGAGCTAGCGAGTGGTTGATCGCGGCGATTAAGCTTCGAACACTGGTTGACGCGGTAATGAGCAAAGCTCGTTCCACCAGGTTTCTGCCTGTACCGCGACAGTTTGCGAACCAGCCGTGTCCGTTTGACCACGGGCTCGCACAATCAAAGCCTTGGATGGTTCCAGCGAGATCTTGTCCGAATGGCAGGTGTCGAACGGATGGACGCGGCACGGCAACACGTGAGCGGTTAGTGGTCACGATCGGTCGAGTAAGTTGGCGAGCTGCTCGCTCGACGACACGGCTTGCGGCAGGTGTTACGACGGGCAGCGCCTCGGACTCTGTAGGCAACAAAGAGCTGAAGTGCGGTCGCGCATTCTCCGCACGCAGGCGTTCTACCTCGGCTCTGGCAGCATCGCGCTCTTCGGTCCTGGTAACCCGTAGTGCCGTCTCTTCGATAACTACCCCCCGCAAACGCACGACTTCGTGCTCGGCTGGCGTAACGGGGATCACTTCGGGGACAGTCGGCGTGGCTGGCGTGATCGGGTTGACCATGAGAGCTGCAAGCGATGCAGCCCGATCTGGGTTAGTGGCTGCGCTGCGCGTTCTAACAGTGCTGTACTCCTGTACACCACGCTCGAAAGACGCATGGCTCGCGTCCACTTCTGCCTGCTCCTCTGACGACAGAGGCTGTAGTTGTTGGGTGCGTACGATGGTGCTGCGTGGGGCTTGGACTGCGAAGCCTGTGCATCCACCAAAAATGGTGCTGACGATGGCGAGCAGTATAACTGCCCACCACGAGAAGCCAGGGAGCTTCTCTGTTTGCTTGGTTGTCATGATGGACCTCCTTTCTGTTTGGTGTGTGGTTGTCTACGTAGCGCTGGTCCAGAGCGATACGGTAAAATAGTCCACCACAGCCCCACCTTAGCGTCAAGGGCATTGCGTGATAGGGGATGGTTTGTTAGGCTTTGGCGGTTCTCGAAGCGTAGCGAAATACACATACATGGAGAGGTACCCAAGAGGGTTTGGACTGCATATACCAGTCCAAACGGGTGTCAAAAGACACCCAGGCAGACTCTTGGATCAACTTTTCGCATGAAGCGTAGCGAAATACACATACATGGAGAGGTACCCAAGAGGCTGAAGGGGGGAGATTGCTAATCTCCTAGGGGTCTAAAAAGCCCGCGAGGGTTCGAATCCCTCTCTCTCCGCCATGTAAAAATGACTGGGTATCCAGTCATTTTTGGAGAGGTAATGAACGCACTGTTCTGCTTTTGTCGTGTAGCGGAGTGGAACAACACGGAGAGGTGACAGAGTGGTCGAACGTACCGGACTTGAAATCCGGCGTAGCCGCAAGGTTACCGTGGGTTCGAATCCCACCCTCTCCGCCAAATTGTACTTTCAGCAAAATCGTAAGAAGTTGCCTCGGCGCGTTGCGCC
>CAZDER010000063.1:0-4717 GCA_964504505.1 uncultured Gammaproteobacteria bacterium
GCGATGATCGCCGAGACGTTGCCTTGATTGCGAGTAATGACCTGTTCCATGCCGACGGTATATTTGAGCGAGAGGTGCTGGATAAACTCTTGAATGCGTGCAAAAGCGATTTCACCATGTTCCTTTTCACGACCGCGCAGACGAATCTCGATTTTGATTTTATCGCCGTCTTCGAGAAAGCCTTCAGCCTGCCGTTTACGAATGTCGAGATCATGCACGCCCATTTTGACGGAGAGACGGATGCCTTTGGTATCAACTTTTTTGGCGTGCGCTTTTTGAAGGCGTTGTTCCTTTTCTTTTTGGTATTTAAACTGACCGTAGTCCAAGAGTTTGCACACTGGCGGCGAGGCTTTGGGGAACACTTCGACTAGATCGTAGCCACGGGCGCGTGCGAGCGTGACGCCCTCGGCGACCGACATAACTCCAGCCACGACGCCCTCCTCATCTATCACACGCACTTCGGGAGCAATGATCTGCTCATTGGCGCGATAGACTGGACCGGCGAGCTTTTTTTGGTATTGGCCGCCGCGGCGGCGATGATGAATGCGCATGTCGTTGAAATCAAAAGGTAAAAATCAAAATTCTCTAGCCAGTTTTGAGTTTTGCATTTTGATTTTTAAGTTACACTGTGGTGGAGATGGGGGGCATCGCACCCCCGTCCGAGAATGGTATCACAGCTCCTCGTTCACAAGCTTAGTCAATCCATGGATGTCATTCGAGGGTGAGGGGATCGACGCCGTCCTCGAATCAAGTTTCGGC
Source organism: uncultured Gammaproteobacteria bacterium (assembly GCA_964504505.1). Classification (GTDB taxonomy): domain Bacteria; phylum Patescibacteriota; class Patescibacteriia; order 2-12-FULL-60-25; family 2-12-FULL-60-25; genus JAGOUY01. Next base: position 760 of record CAZDER010000063.1, read on the forward strand.
CTGGTCTTCGCAAGGATGAAACGATCTTTGCGAGCAAGTCTTCAGATATGGCAGCCAATCTCGTATGGAAGACGCATGGCGAGGTGGCCGGCTCGTCGTAGGCTAGGACGTGTGTGTCTTAGGCGAAGGACGGAGCAAAGGTTGGCAGGCTAAACGCCGAAGCGATTGCACTGCGGACCCTGGATATGACGTTGGCAAGTGTCATGTGCCTATAAGTGAGTACGAGGACATAGGCAGCCTCGGCTTGCGGAGTAGGAATAGGCATCTCGTCGATGCTGATTCATCCCCATATTGTTGTGCAGCTCACGAGAGTTCACGCCCGGCATCGCGCGTTTGATCACGTTTTTTGAGAGCTTCGCGCTTATCGTGGAGCTGTTTTCCACGGCATAACGCAAACGCAAGTTTGATGCGTCGGGCTTTAGGATAGAACGATAAAGGGATGATTGTCAAGCCGCGAACCTGCGTTTTTGTGGCTAAGTAACGCTGTTCTTTGGCATGGACAAGGATTGTTCGAGGGCGGCTAGGCAGCTGATCTTCGGGCTTGCCGTTTTTGCTGTAGCGAGAAATATGGGCACCAACGAGCGTCAAAACTCCGCCCAGCAAGCGGATATAAGCTCCAGCGAGCTTAGCCCCTCCTTCGCGTATAGCCTTGGTTTCCGGGCCAGTCAACATTAAACCACCCTCGAAGGTCTCGAGGATTTCGTAATGGTAACGCGCTTGGCGGTTATCGGCATAAAGCATACTTTATGCTATCATGCCTGTAATATGCGTTCTACTCAATCCCGCATGGTCACGATTTCCACCGGCACAATTTTTAGAGTCGTCGGAGTTCTGACGGCTGTAGCTCTCGCGTGGATCATCCGTGACATTCTGCTCATCGTGTTTACGGCTATGCTCTTGGCTGGTGTCATCTATCCATTTGCGCGTTTTGCTGAGGCGTGGCGTATCCCTAAAGGTGTGGCAGTGTTTGTTTTTTATTTGTTATTATTTGGCACGATCGTGCTTTTGTTCGGTTTACTTGTACCACGGATTGTGGAGCAGATGCGTTCGTTTGTTAACTCTTATGGTCAAGCTGGCGGACTATTGGGCGATCGCGCGATGTGGGAAATGCTGCTAAGTAAGTTTGGCGTTGGCGGTACTTGGCAAGGTGCTCTCGATGGATTTAAGGGGCAAACTAGCCAAGTCATCGGCGGATTATTTAATACGGTGGGTGATGTGTTTGGTGGATTGGTTACTTTCTTTGCGGTCATCGTTCTATCTTTTTACATGATTTTAGAGGAGGGAGCGGTGCGTAATGTTTTCAACAATTTGATTCCAACCGAATACCAGCACTTTGCCTCGCGTCTAGTCGGACAAATGATCGAGAAGCTGGGCGGTTGGATGCGCGGGCAGTTAGTACTTGGCATAATTATTGGCGCGTTGTATTTTTTCGCTTATTGGATTATCGGCGTGCCCTATGCTTTGCTCCTGGCCCTATTGGGCGGCTTGTTAGAGTTCATCCCATATATTGGACCGTTCATCGCAGCTGTGCCTGCCGTGATCTTGGGGCTGTCCGTCTCACCGACTCATGCTCTTATAGCTTTGGCGGCTACCATACTCATCCAACGCATCGAAAATGACATCGTAGTACCCAAGGTTATGCAAAAAGCTGTTGGTTTAAATCCGATCGTGAGCTTGATCGCCTTTATGATTGGTGCCAAGTTGTTCGGTGTGGTTGGTGCTATTTTTGCGATTCCAGTTGCGACCGCCGCTTCCGTGGCCTTGATCGAGATCATCCGTTTTCAAAGAGAAGTATGACGCGCTTAGTTGTGAGTCAACGCTGGAAAATACGTTTGGCGATCTTTGGGGTCTTGTTCGGCATGCTGTTTATTTTACGTTTACGCACCATGCAGCGTTCACTCCATGTTAGGTCGATCGTGTCCAATTCTTCCGTTACGTCTGCGGTGTTGACCCAGTCTGCACCGGTGTCTTTGGTGCAAATACATACCGATTGGCATAAGGCTGTAGAAACTACGCTAGCGGTTTACGTACAAGATCACGCAGCGTTGCGTGCTCGTGATGCTCTACTTGCGCTCACCGTTGCGCCTGTTGATCAAGAAGTGCATCTAAAATTAGTTTTGGCTTTGACTGCCGTGTCCGAAAATGCATCTGATGCCAACAAAAAATGGCAGGCAGCGGAGCGGGCTTTTTTACAGCAGCCGGTGTTCAAATAGCTGATTATGTTCTTCCTTTTACTGCGCCTCGCTCCATGGCTTTTGGCTCTGTTAGCTGCCTTAGTATCTTGGTGGCAGTGGCGGATGCCTAGCTTTTATCCTTGGCCGCTGTTACTCGTGGTGATCGGTTATGGCTTGTCAGCTGGCGGATTGATTTGGCGCTCTAAACATTGGCGTGAAGGCTTAAGAACGCTCTGGCCGACGTGCGTGGTGCTGCTCGTGGTTGGTTTTGGGCATCTTCTGATCGAGGAAGCGTCGCTGCGTTGGTTGACGACGATTATCTTTACTTTTGTGCCCTGGCTCGCCCTTAGATTGGGTTGGTTGCTGTTGTACGAATCGAATCACTATCCGTCTCAAGCTTTTTGTCGTTTTTATTTAGCACTGGCACCGATATGTTTTTGGTATGTCTTTGCGACGTTACAGGGCATCCAAGTTTTTTTGTTACCTACTCTTAGCAGTCTTGTCTTGGGAGCTTGTCTACTTGTTATCAGCGTCTTAGCCGGCACAGTACGATCTTGGCGGGATATACATGAACGCGAATGGTTTTGGGTTAGTTTACTGGTAGGTGCACACGCCATCATATTGCTTCTCCTTATGCCTACGAACATGGCGGTTCATGGAGCATTGGCCGCGTTACTCATAGCTATCCCTTTGCGGTTTAAACAACTTAGCCAAAACAGTACGGCGGTTTCCTCGCGTGCATGGTGGGAAGGTGGTCTTTTTGCTACGGTATGGATAGGTATCTGCGTGAGTGCTCGCTGGATATAAATGTATGAAACAAACTCTCTCATTGTTAGCGATTATCACGCTCTTTGCACTTGTAGCTGGAGGGGTGGCGGGTACGCTCGCTGCGATGCGTTATGTCTCGCCTCAAGTTCAGGCGTTAGAACGACGTGTGCGTGAGCGGCTTGAAACCGCCACCTCTCCTCAAAAACCAACGTCAGTCGAGATGGTACGAGTAGAGCGTGAACTCACAGCACCAATGATTCCCTGGTCGTTATCGAGCGGTCGTCGTTCGGCGGCGTTGCTACTCGTGCGTCGTGCTGCCCGTGTCGACGAGAGTGTATTTTTGAATGATGAGCGCATCATTGGCTCGTTGTCTGCGCTCACCGCTGATGGTTGGTTGTTGGCTCCAGCGCATCTGTTTGACGGGCTGCATTTAGCCGAAACAGGCGTCGTTTGGGAGGGGCGTATTTATCCTGTAATAAAAGCTGTACGTGACACCTCAAGCGATCTGGCGTATGTCAAAGTCGCCTTACAGAATTTGCCAGTCGTAGAACTAACGCGTGCCGAGGATGTAGTCAGTGGTCTGCCGATTTGGATAGAGACTGCGCCAGGTCGTATCTTGCCGGCGGTGATCGTAGATACGCGTGAGCGTCTGTTTCACGGCTTAGTTTCGAGTGAGCATCTGACACGGCGTTACGCTTTGAACGTGGTTCGGGCAGCTGTAAAGCAAGGGGGAGTAGTTTGGAACGCTAATGGAGCACTGGTGGGCGTGCTTGAAGTTGGAGGTAGTTCATCTGACTTGGCCTCTATTATTCCGATCACGTCTGTCGCCAGCACTCTAACTTCTTTACTGGCTACGCAAGCCATACGTCGTCCTAGCCTAGGAGTGAACGGCATGAGTGCGGCGTTTCTGTTGACGGAGACAGCCGATGCCAAGCATCAAACTTCGGGCTTTCTGCTCCGTGGAGATCGTTCCCGCGGTCTAATGGCGGTTGATCCTAAAGGGTCAGCAGTCAAAT
>CAZDER010000064.1:0-4691 GCA_964504505.1 uncultured Gammaproteobacteria bacterium
GGGTACGGCTTGTTTCAAGACGTTTGTGCGTGAGGGGTATATGGCAACAGGTTTAGTGCAAATCAGGCGAAATAACGCTGGAGGTACCGTCATGGAACTGGTGTTTATCTTCATGTGCATCGCACTGCCCGGGAGTCTGGCAAGCATGGCTCTCATCCGCGGCATGGTCGCTTGCCTGACTTGGACGGGTTCGCTCGTCAGGTCACGAACCCAAGTCACACGACCGCGACTTCACGGCGAAGGCTATCGTGAGCTCAACCTCTGGCCTGTCATCGAAAAACTCGATATCCAGAATCAAGGACTGCGCCTCGAACTTGTTCAAGCTCGACAGGCACACGAAACGGCACGTGCCGAACTTGCGGTCCGTGAAACCAAGGTTCACGCATGGAGCATGCTGCTCGTGCTGACTGGAAGCGCCGCCCTCATGCTGGGCGCTGCCCTCATGCACATGGTGGAAACGAGCACGATCAACACGCCTGACACGCTCGATGCCTCGGTCTTTTGGACGGATGCCTCGGCGTCAAGGCATGAAGTCGTGGATATCACGTTCTGGCCAGTGCTCAACCAGCCTCGACCTAGCGAGAACACACCTTTCTGTTCAGCTTTCTGGTCACGACCAGCCCTCGTGCTCAAGTTTCCAAGCTCGAATACTGCCGTTCAGAACATGCCGCCGTTCAGCCTCTTTACCACCAAGCTGACCATCCAGGTCAACTGAACGGAGCCCCTAAATCCCTCCTCCAGCCTCGTTCCATAACGGGGCTTTCTGTTTTCTGCGACCTTATGCTATTCTCAAGCGCACTATGCGCCATGAAGTTGTACTTGATATCGAAACCCGTAATACTTTTCAAGATGTGGGTGCCTATAATCCATCCCTGTTGCAAGTGTCGCTCGTGGGGGTCTATTTTTATGCAACGGATACCTTCGAAACGTTTCTTGAAGAAAATTTACCCAAACTTTGGCCACGGTTAGAGCGTGCCGATCGCATCATTGGCTACAATCTCATCGGCTTTGATTATCCCTGTCTGCAATCGTATTACACGGGGGATATCCAAAAACTTCCAACCCTCGATCTTTTGGCTGAAATTGATAAACGCTTAGGTTTTCGTATTAAACTTGATGATGTAGCCCACGCCACTCTCGGCGTCGGTAAAAGCGGTCATGGACTTATGGCGGTCGAATATTGGAAGAAAGGTGAAATCGAAAAACTCAAAGAATACTGCTTGCAAGACGTGCGCATCACCCGCGATGTCTACGAATACGCACTCAAGACGCAAGAAGTGCGCTACATCGATCGTATGGGTCAAATTCAAGCTATCCCACTCCCCGTTACTCCACCCGTTATCGAAGAACGCAAGGCTATCAATTTGTCTCTAGGCTTTTAAGCACCAACCCCGTCAGGCCTTTTGGAAACATATCCACATTTGCCGCTCGACTCTCCTCCACAACACTATATATTGTGGTATACTTTTAATTAGACCACAACATATAGTGTTCTTGCTCATTCTCTTTCAATCATCCTATGACCAACACTCCACTTCACGGTTCATGTCCGATGCTTACGCCGCGCGTCTTTTATCGTCCCTTTGAGTATCCTCAATACTTCGAATACTTCCGTAAACAAAACCAAGCGCATTGGTTACCCACGGAAGTGCCCATGGAAAGTGACATCAGTGACTATCGCTACAAACTTACGCCACCCGAGTCCAACCTTGTGATTCAGATTTTACGTTTTTTTACGCAAGGCGATATCGAGGTCAATAACAACTACAACATGCGGCTTATTCCCATGTTTCCCAAACCTGAAATCAAGCTGATGCTGTCAGCCTTTGCCGCGATGGAAGGCGTGCACATCTGGGCATATTCTTATCTTAACGATTCGCTAGGTTTGCCCGAAAAAGAATATTCCGCCTTTCTTGAGTACACAGCGATGCGCAATAAGTATGACTATCTGCAAAACTTTGATGTTCAAACTTTGGAAGATTTAGCTATCAATCTCGCCGTGTTCGGAGGTTTTATGGAAGGTGTGAGCTTGTTTTCATCTTTCGCCATCCTCATGAACTTTCCGCGCTTGGGTAAACTGAAAGGCGTGGGTCAAATCGTCACCTGGAGCATCCGTGATGAGACACTGCACAGCCAAGGCGTCTCTGAACTATTCCGCGACCTGTTAGCCGAAAATAGACACATCTGGACGCCGACGCTGCGTAACACGCTACACGAGGCCTGTAGCGACATGGTAAAGCTTGAGGACGCCTTCGTAGACACCTGCTTCGCACTTGGCCCCGTGCCTGGGCTCACAGCCGACGAAATCAAGACCTACGTACGTTACATTGCCGATCGTAAACTCAATGACCTCGGACTTGACACACTCTACCAAGTCAATGCCAATCCGCTGCCTTGGCTTGACATCATGGTTAACGCCAAAGAACACGCCAACTTTTTCGAGAATCGTGCCACCGAATACACCAAAGGCGGCGTAGTCGAAGATTGGGTATAGCTTTCTATTTTTATTTTTGACTTTTGCTTTTTGACTTTTGATTTACTAGTTTTCTTATGTCTTCCACCAAAACTTACGCGAGCGTTATTGACGCTCTGTCCAACAACAATCTATCTGTGGCACGTGACTTACTGTTGCAAGAGATTATGGAGAAAACCCAAGCGCGAGCTAGCTGGGATTGTCCTCACTACACTACCGATCGTGTTATCCAAGCAAGTCTAGTACTCGATCACGCTCAAAGTAGTTTCATTACTTACTTTGGTTTAGAGAATATGCGCGATCGATATTTTTTGCATGATAAAAACGGTGAAATCTGCGAAAATCCGCAAACATTCTTTGCTCGTGTCGCGAGCGGCATGGCTCGCGGCGATCGAGAATTAGCGCAACGTCTCTACACCTACATGAGCCGTGGTTGGTTTATCGCCGCCACACCAGTGCTGATGAATATCGGCACGAGCAAAGGCCTGCCAATTTCTTGCTTCTTAAATACTGTGCCTGACACGCTCGAAGGCATTTTCGATATCTATCGTGAGAACGCCTTTCTAGCTAAGTACGGCGGCGGTGTAGGCACGGATTGGTCACGGTTACGCGGACAAAATGCGCCGCTCCAAGCCAGCGGTCTCAAATCTTCAGGTGTTATTCCCTTTTTAAAGATCATGGATTCCGAGACGCTAGCTATTTCACGCAACAGTCATCGCCGCGGAGCTTCGGCTGCCTATTTACGCATTGATCACCCAGACATCGAAGACTTTTTAGAAATGCGCCGACCGACAGGTGGTGACAACGATCGCAAATGCTTGAATATCAATCATGGCGTGGTCATAACTGATGAGTTTATGCAAGCGATCGAAAATAACAGCCCCTATAAACTTGTTGATCCACACTACCAGACTGTCTCTAAAAGTTTGAATGCGATCGACGTTTGGCGGCGCATTTTAACTTTGCGTGCCGAAACAGGCGAGCCCTACCTGTTGTTTATTGATAACGTAAACAAAGCCATACCCGCTCATCATCGCGCCCAAGGCTTGTTTGTCACCCAGAGCAACTTGTGTACCGAAATCGTCCTGCCAACTACCGACGAACGCACAGCCGTTTGCTGTCTTGGCAATCTCAATTTAGAGCTGTTCGACGAGTGGCAAGACAAAGTGGCAGACATAACTTACGACTGCGTTAAAGCCTTGGACAATAATCTCGAAAGCTTCTGTGAGATGGCTAACCCCGCGGAATATCGCAAGGCTATCAATTCAGTTAAACATGAACGCTCGATCGGTCTTGGCGTGATGGGCTATCATGGTTATCTCATGTCAAAAAACCTGCCTTTCGAAAGTCTCTCGGCGCGCCTGCTTAATAAACAAGTATTCTCGCTCATCAACACTCATGCCAAAGCCGCTTCAGTCAAACTTGGTCAAGAACGAGGTTTGCCGCTGGATGGTGGTACGCAACGCAATAGTTATGTGATGTCGATCCAACCGACGGCGAGTACGGCTTTTTTATGTCGCGAAGCTACGCCTTGCGTCGAACCAATCTCTGGCAACGCTTACTTGCAAAAAACCCTGTCGGGCAGCTTCCTCGTCAAAAACAAACACTTGGAACGCCTGCTCGAGAGTAAGGGTTTAAACACGCTTGAAGCTTGGCAAAACATTATTGCCGCCAAAGGTAGCGTGCAACATATGGAGACTCTGACCGACGATGAGAAGAAAGTTTTTCGGACTGCTTACGAAATGAACATGCGCGAAATTGTGCAGCAAGCTGCCGATCGTCAAGCATTTATTTGTCAGGCTCAATCTATCAACGTCTTTTTTCCAACGCCGATTAGCGGCAAATATTTGCACGATGTGCATTTCATGGCATGGAAAGCCGGCCTTAAATCTTTATACTATCTGCGTTCAGCAGCACCGATTGAAGCCGAAAGGATCAACTTAAAAACTCAAAAACGCGATCTTGCCAATGAAGAATGCGCCGTGTGCCAGTAAGACAGTCCTACTACATTGATTCCTCATCCAACAGCTCACCAATGCCCTCGAGCTCCACCGCTTTGAGCTCTTCGGCTAAACGATCAAGCTCGATGCGTTCGTCAACTCCACCCGTGTCTTCATCGTCAGAAGGCGTAACCGTAGCGGTTGGCGCATCGCTAGCCACCACATCGTCATCAGGGATGAGTTTGACGACGGCGGCGACTTCTTCGTCATCATCATCG
>CAZDER010000065.1:0-4669 GCA_964504505.1 uncultured Gammaproteobacteria bacterium
AATTGCAAGGACAAAGCACATCCCCTCGGTAATTCTCCTTTTTCATCTTCCCCCGCTGTTCTGTCAAAGTCCAAAAATTCTCTTTAGATTCGCATCTACGATCTTCATTAACGAGGGTTCGATCACGCCTAACTCCCCCAGCATGATTTTCTTTTGTAACGTAGCGATTTTATCTGTTTTGATGAGGGAATCTGCTTTAAGTCCATTTGCGCTGGTAGCTTTGATTTTTACGTTATATACACTACCTTTTTTCTGTTTTACAGAAGATATGAAGGAGACGATGCAGTCTTCGCCGTTCTTCTGTTCATGCAGAATTAGGCACGGACGGACCTTGTTTCCAGACAAGTCGGTGAAAGGAAATGGAACCAGAACGATCGTGCCCTTAGACATAGCGCTTTTTCAGATCAGCTACGGAATACAGCTCTGGTTCGTCGTTTAAGAAGTCAAAACTGGGTGATAGAGCGTTGATATTTGTTATTTCGTTGTGGGTTTTGTTGTAGGCATGAGGAAACTGGATGATTAGGGCATCAATAGAGTTGCGACGACCAATTCCGAATACTTCGCCATGCATGCTGACGCGGTCGATGATGTGGCTGATGTGTTTTCTGGCTTGAGTCGTGGTCATGACGGTCATATGTACAAAATGTACACGAGATAGCTTACGTGGGCAATGACCGCGTCACTTGAGATGCACGATCTTCCCACTCGACCACACAATCTTGAAAATTTGTGCGAGAACGCTCGCGACGTCTGTCGATTCGATTTCCATGCCGAAGAGCTGGCGGAAGTCGACGATGTAGAGGTGTTTGCCGTAGATGCCGATTTCGACGTTGGAGTGGTAGACGTCTTGAGGGAGGAGACGGGTTTCGCGCAGTTCGGTGTGGTCACGTTTTTGCAGCATGATGTTTTCGGGGGAGATTTTGCCGATCATGCGGAGAGGATTGCCGCGGTTAATGCGTCGCGGAACGAAGTCGATTTGTTGAGGATGAGACCTCGATTAGCTCTCAGTATGGAGATGTTATTGCGGGGAGGCAAAACAATTATCGTCGTATCCTAAGTAAGGATATTTCGGATTTGTACAGCCTCCTTTGTCTGTTTGTTGTTTGTATTCATACACATAAGCTGTAGCGCATGTGTGACCACTCCCAAACAAGAAACCATCGTTTTCTGTATGTACGCACCATCCGTTCATGATAGCTCCGCTTTTTGTTTTTCTGTATGTGCACGTAAACTGCTTGAAATACTTTTGCCAACTATCGTTTCGTATAGTGATTACCTGCCTGCAGTCGTCATACTGAACGATGCCCTCGTTTTCAACGCCAAACGAAATACCAAAAAGACTAAGCATGCCCCAGATCACTAAACCAGCGATTGCTAGGATCAGCACACCAGCCAGATCACTGGCACCGCTTTTGTATAGCATAGGGAAAATGTTATTTTCTTAGTATCGCCTTATGTTCCCTCAGTTCTCTCTTCAAGTCTAAATCCGTTGGTCGAACTCTTCGACGGTACAAATTTGGTTTTTCACGAGCCATTCCATGAAGTGTTTTACGATGTGTTTGTTGACCGAGCCATGCCCGAGCGGAAGCGGATAGGTCTCTCTGTTTTTATGACACGTTACTTTTGTTGGATGTCTGCCACCGACCAACACATCGACCTCTTTGTGATTTCCTAACCACTTCAGGAATTGATACATCCGTTGCGATGTGACGTTGGCGTATTGACCCATAGCTAGGCCAACTGGAATGACTGTTCTTGTTTCACCAATCCAAAACTGTGTTCCGCGGTATTTTTGTCTTCCAAAAGTTTCCGTTCGCTTGGTTTTAGCGTATAGGTTTTTGTTTGACTGACGATATCCACATAGTCTTCTGGGATATTGAACGCAGCGATCATCGATTGATTGATGCTGATAATAAACTCATCCACAGTCGTTCCCTGCGTCATGAATTCTTTATTCCCCGCGATTACTTTTCCAATGATCTTTCCCTCATCCCTGAACCATTTGACTTGAATTTCATTGGGCAATTTATTGAGATACGCAAAATAGGCTTCGGGGTAAATTTCCGGTTTACAAAATAGTCGGATCCACTTCCACCGGTGTCTTAAAGGGATTTTTTTGAACATACATCAGTAAGTAGAGCGTAACACAGGTTTTGCGGCTTGCGAAGTTCAGCACGTAAAATAACAAAAGACGAGCCTAGGCTCGTCTTTTCTGCTGTTTATACCTCGATAATCACCGGAATCACCATCGGTCGTTGTTCGGTTTTTATGAAGAGGAATTCGCCGAGTTCGTCGCGGAGTTTGTCTTTGAGATAGGTGCCGTTGGGGGCGGCTTTGGGGTCGGGGGAGGATTGTTTGAGGATGGCATTGGCTTTTTGGCGCGCTTGTTGGATCAGCTCTTGGTGTTCTTTCATGTAAACGAAGCCGCGTGAGATGACGTCGGGCAAGGCTTGGGGCGTGCCAGTTTTGCCATCAATGACTGCGACTACGATGACCACGCCTTCACTCGAAAGTTGTTGACGATCGCGAAGCACGATTTGGTTGGTATTGCCTACGCCTAAACCGTCGACAAAAACATAATCGGTGGTGACTTTTTTGTTGGTCAACATGCCGTTGCCGTGGATGTCGAACTCAATCATTTGACCATTATCGGCGATGAAGATGCTTTTTTCAGGGAAGCCGTTGTAGATGGCGACTTTAGCGTGATCACACAAAAATGAGTAATGCCCTTCGATGGGGATCAAGTATTTGGGCTTAATCATAGCGTGCATTTCTTTGAGGTCTTCCTGTTGGGCGTGACCACCAGCGTGAACATCCATCATTTTATAGTGAATGACGGTGGCACCTTCACGATATAAGGTGTCCTTGACGCGTTGCACTGAACGCTCGTTGCCGGGAATGACGGATGAAGAAAAGACGATGGTATCGCCAGGTTCAATTGAAACGATCGGATGTTCGCGATTGGCGATACGCATGAGGGCGGCGCGCTCCTCGCCTTGGGCACCAGTGCAGATGACGGCCGTCTTTTCACGAGCATATTTATGGATATCCTTGGTTTCGATGAGCGTGCCCTTTTGTATATCCATGTAGCCTAGTTGTTGGGCGATCATGACATTAGAGCGCATCGAGAAGCCTTCGATCGCGACTTTGCGACCTTGGCGTTCGCAGGCTTTGATAATCTGTTGGACGCGAGCGATCATTGAGGCGAAGGTGCCGATGATGACGCGGCCTTGGGCATTTTTTATGATTTCGTCGATGTTGTGTTGAATGTCGAGCTCTGGTAATTGCTTGCCTGGCTTGGAGGCGTTGGTCGAATCGCACATAAGTGCCAATACATGACGTTCGCCGAGACCTTTGATCTTCTCGGTTTCTTGGATGGATTGTGAGCCAGGACCTGGATCAAGCTTAAAGTCACCCGTGTGCACGATGATGCCGCAAGGCGTGTTGACGATCACTCCCATCGAAGAGGGGACGGAGTGGGAGACGCCGAAGAACTCGACCCTAAAGACACCGAGTTGGAGCACGTCATCGTAGGAAATGGAGTACAAGTTAAGCGCGGCCGCATTTTTGTGATCTTCTTGGCGTTTTTGCACGATACCGCAAGTAAGATCGGTCGCAAAAATTGGGGGATTGCCAAGCACGGGGGCAAGATGAGGAATGCCGCCGATGTGATCGTAGTGGGCATGGGTGATAATCACGCCGCGAATGTTTTTTTCCTTGCCTTTAAGGCAGGCGACGTTGGGAATGATGTAGTCAACGCCAGGCATATCATCATCCGGAAACTGAAGGCCCATGTCGATGAGCAAAATATCGTTGCCATATTCGAGCATGGTCATGTTGCGGCCAACTTCTTCGTTGCCGCCGAGGACGGTGACGCGCAGACGTTCGCTGTCTTTGTGGAGTGCATCGCTATCAACGCCAGTTTTGCGGAAGGGTGTGTGCTTAAAAGTATTCATGCGCGGCGCAGCGTTAAAAGCACCGCCCATGGGACCGCGTTTGCGGCGTTGGATTTCTTGTTTATCACTCGTACCGCGTTCATCTTTGGCAAAGCCCTGTTTGAGCGAGCCGCGCGTATCAAAATTTGCACCGTGCGGTGCTGGAGCGCGTGGCGTCGGTGGACGAAACTCTGGCGGCGGTTTGGCAAACGGAGTTGTAGGTTTGACTGGGCCATCAATCCGTGCGCGTTTGGGGCCACCGCGCATGGGGCGACGAAACGAGCGTTGGCTGCTGCCACCGCGGAAGGCACCAGACGGAGCTGGTGCGGCTGGACGGGTTGGTTCGGGCATATGTTTTTATGACAAAAAGGCACAGGCGTTTATGGTTGAACGCCAAAAATAAGCTATAAAGATTGGATAAACAAGTCGCTAAACCCCAGTTAAAGTTGGGGCTGTCGATGGCTATAAGGTTGTACGCACCGCACGGTTTTGGTCACGACTTTCGTTTGGTCTAGAAGTTTTCTGACTCAAGCGGGAGGCGTGATGCCTTTCAATCAAAAAATACAATAGCAGAAATAAGTTTCTTGGTCAATTATCTTGACCCAAGCCGCGTGATACGTCATGATCGACGCTATCTACAAGATGTTCACATGGGCAAGTGGCGGAACTGGTAGACGCGCTGGCCTCAGAAGCCAGTGATCGCAAGGTCATGAGGGTTCGAGTCCCTCCTCGCC
>CAZDER010000066.1:0-4602 GCA_964504505.1 uncultured Gammaproteobacteria bacterium
ATTTCTACCAGCACCCTCCGCACGCAAACCATCTTGGTGAGTGGCACGGATACCTGGCAGAACGTGGCTGAATATCGCGCCACCGCACAGAACGAGGATATGCGCATCGAAAAGATCGCCGTGTCTTCGACTAACGATGCCGCTGACTACGCTCAAATCGCCGTCGCGATGGATGGCGCTGTCAAAGGTTGGGATGTCTTGCCTTCAGGTTCTGGCAAGTACAAGACGATTGACTTCTCCTCGAGCCCGCTTACGGTGTTGCGCAATACGTCTGCCAATTTCCAACTTTGGGCGAAGCTTGCGCCTATCTCTGCTTCATCTACGGTTGGTCAAGCCACGGCCGGCGTTGCCCGCACGGGTAACCTAGTCGGTCTTGGTATCGCGAGCGGCATCACTTCTGGTGATGATGCATGGAACAGTGCTTACAACGACAAGTTAAATGTCCGCGCCGTCGGTATCGGTTCGGGTAACCTTATCTACGCTACGAGTACAACCATGGGTGCCGCGCTTTCGGGTAACAACTTCGTTATCCGCAAGAGCAAACCTACAGTTACTCGCCAAGCGTTGAGCACGACGACCCTCGCTTCTGGTCAACAAATGGATCTGTATAAGTTCCAAGTGTCGGCTGATGCAGCCGGTCAAATCGCTCTCAAGAAAGTTACTTTCTCGATCACGACCGCTACGACCACGGGTAGCTCGCTCAACTTGGGCACCTTCCGTATTCGCCGTGGTTCAACGGAATTACCAGTCGCCAGTGTGGTAATCACGGATCGTTATGGTAATGATCTTGAAGCGGCTAACTTAACCAACAGCGCCAACTCCTCTACGGCTCAACGCGTCATTGTCGCCTTCGAGAACGGTTCTGGTGGTGAGGAGACGATCTCTGGTTCGGGTAACGTGTACACCTTGGTTGCCACAGTCGGTGGCACCATCGTCACGGGTGATCAGGTGACCTTGTCACTTGATCGTACCAACGACACAGCTACTCAAACGGGTTATTTGACAGCCTCGGCATCGAGTGCGTCCACTGGTCCGAACTTGAACACGACGGTAGCGCCAAGCGGTGCCGTCGATGCGAGCGCCAACTTCATCTGGTCAGATTGGTCGGAAACTCCGCACTCTGATCTAGCTGGTGGTTCCAATGGTTCCTACGACTGGACCAATGGGTACCTCATAGAGGACATGACCCAGTCCCAGGGCTTGAGCAAATAAGTTGCTCAACTCGTCTACGATCTCGGTGGTCGTAACATCCGCCCCGCCTCTCTCGAGAGGCGGGGTGGTTTGGTATTTTGGGACGCTATGCTACTCTTTGCCCACTATGAATCGTCAAACTACCATCAGCTTCCTCAAAGCCGTCGTCTTGGCAGGGATTTACGGCGGTCTCCTGATGCCGCTCGTGTTTATCCCCGTGGTCATCTTTCCATTCGTGTTCTCGAAGCTGATCTTTTTTCAAGTCCTCATCGGTCTAACCTTTCCAGCCTATCTCGCTCTGGCTTGGATGGAGCCCGCCTATCGTCCAAAAAAACATCTGCTCTATTTTGCGATCATCGCTTATTTCGTCGCCTTGGCATTATCGGCTATCTTCAGCGTTGATCCAATGCGTTCATGGTGGGGCAATCAAGAGCGGATGAATGGTTTGTTCACGCTTTTACACTTTTTGGCTTGGCTCACCATGACGACAAGTCTCGTCACGCGCTGGGAGCAGTGGCGTAAACTTTTGAACTATCAAGTCGCTCTGGCTGTCTTCATGGCTATAGTTGCCATGTTGCAACGTGTCTACCCAAACTTGTTGCTCTTTCCTGCCAGCGAACGCGTGGGCGGATTGCTCGATAACCCTATTTACATGGGGGCGTATCAAATCTTTACCTTCTTTTTCTTGGCTCTGCTTGCGATCAAGGATCATCGTCATGCCATGCGCATTTGGTACGGCGTGGCAGGCGTGTTTGCTCTCATTGCGTTCGTGTTAGCCCAATCGCGCGGTGCTTTCATTGGTCTCGGAGCGGGTCTTGGAGTCTTTGCCGTTTACTACGCTGTGTTTACCGATCGTCGTCGCATACGCATCATTGTTTTGAGCTTGTTAGCTCTCGCGATGGTTGCCTATGGTACAGCTTTTGCCTTTCGTGATTCAGCCTTTATTCAGGGCACGCCGCTGTCTCGTTTTACGCATTTTAGCGGCTCTGTCTCCACTCGCTTCATTGCCTGGCACATTGCCTGGGATGGCTTCAAAGAGCGACCGCTCACCGGTTGGGGTTTTGACACTTTTCACATTTTGTTCAACCAGCACTACAATCCGCAATCATTGCGTTTTGGCCCTTACGAAACCTGGTTTGATCGCTCGCATAACACCATCCTCGATGTGCTCTCAATGACGGGTATTCTTGGAATGATCGGTTTTGCTGCCATCTTTCTCGCTCTTTTCTATACTTCTTGGCGTGCCTTCAGAAAAGGCTGGATCGATCTTCCTGTTTCCGCTGTGCTAGTCGCTCTTCCTGTGGCGTACTTCATCCAGAACTTGTTTGTGTTCGATCATCCGGCGGCATTCTCGATGAGCTATTTACTGTTCGCGCTCGTGATTGCTTCGACACGCGGAGAGTTTGTGGGTAGAAAAGACACGGATGAAGAAGTGCATCTTGGCACTAAGCATGATGCGCCGCTGGTAAGTTTGAGCGTTATCTATCTTGTGGCGGGTGTAGTCGTGTGGAACGCTTCTATCCAACCCTTCCAAGCCTCGCGCGCGGCTATTGCTGGTAGTCAAGCCTTTGCAGCGCGTCAAGAAGATGTGGCGTATGATTTATATCGGCAGTCCATGGACACGTGGACGCCGTATCGCGACGAACTGTCATTTTTAACGGGGCGTGACATCGTGACGCTAGCAGCGCAAGGTAATTTACAAAAATACAAACGCTGGAAGGATTTTTACGCGCTTGCCAAGGAGGCGAGTGAGGAGGAGTTAAGTCGTCATCCACGCAACACGCATCCGCAATTTTTGTATGCGCGTTTGCTGCACGAAATGGCACCGATCTTAAGCATTGCTCCCGCCGAGATCGAGGCACGTTACAAAATCACGATAGAAACCAGCCCAAAACGTCAACAAGTGCACTATAGTTTGGCGCGTCTGTATTTTCAGACGCGCCGTCCAGAGCTGGCGATTGAGATCTATAAAAGAGTGAGAGATTTTGACCCTGATTTTGGCGAGAGTCATTGGACGCTTGGCTTGTCTCTTATGTATGACGTGGGTAAAAAAGAGGAAGGCGCGCCAGAGATTATCGCTTCACAAAATGCATTGTTACGCTATTCGCTACAGGACAAACGCGAGCTTGAACCGTTGTTCGAGGCGTATCTAATTGCGAAAGATGATCAGGGCTTGCAGGGTGTGATTGATCGGTTAGCCACCTTGCCCAAAGCGGACGCGGCGATGTACGTCAAGCTCGCACAGATGCTGCAAGCGGCTGGCAAGGCAGATATGCAAGAAAAGGTTTTGACATACGGTCAATCAGTGGATAAAAAGACGCGAAAAATGTTTGACGCTCCAGTCGTCGCTACACCACAGCCTGTTCCAACTATTCCCGCACCTACACTGCAAGTCGCGACAAATACGGTGCCGAGTATGATTAGGAAATGAACTCCCCTCTTAGAGTAAGAGGGGGAAGCCGAGTGCAACGATGGCAGGGGGCGTTACTCCCATGGTCGATCGTAGGCTTCTAGGGAGTAACACCTCCGCCCTACGGGCACCTCCTTTCCAAGCTACGTTCACTCGCTTGGGATTCTAAGAGGAGTACAGCTCTAAAAGGAGGAACGATGACCTTATGGCGTGATGTCAGTTCAGCGTCGCTTCGTTTTCTCGCAGTGTCTTCTCTAAAGGAAAATCCTTCGCAATCCGCTCCCGTGCCGCAGCTCCTCGCCGCATCGCTTCGGCGGGCTGTCGTAATACTTCTTCCATTGCTCGCGCCAAGGCTTGCGGATCTTGGGCTGGAACAATCCAGCCAGCGCCATCGAGTAACCACGCATTGGCGCCAACCTCGGTTGCCACACAGGGCAGTTCGGCTGCCATAGCCTCTAATAACGCCCACGACATGCCTTCTTTGGCAGAAGGCAAGACAAAGGCATCAAAGCCTTTGAGGAGGCTGGCGGCGTTTTCGATCGCGCCTGGCAGGTGGACTACCTGTTCGAGTTGGCATTCGCGACGTTTTGCTTCGAGCTCGGCACGGTCTTTGCCATCGCCCACGATGACAAATTTGGTGTACAGATGTTTGGCATAGACTCGGGCGCAGGCTTCGAGATAACGCGGCAAGTCTTTAGCTGGAAAAAAGTTGGCGATGGTGCCAAACACAAAGTCTTCCGGTTTGAGCCCCAATCTCTCTCGAGCCATCACTTGTGAGAGTAAAACGGCTTCTAGTTTAGGCAGATCAATCCCGTTTGGAATGGTGATGAGAGCGGCGCGTGGACAAATACCGAGAGACTTGGCTACTGTTTTATCGTTCGGATGCACGCAAATGATGATGTCTTTTAAGCGGGCGGATAGGCGTTCAGCCATGCGGTAAAGCCAACGAGTAAAAGGGGCAAGAGGCTCTAAAAATGTCCAACCGCCGATGCGATAGACGA
>CAZDER010000067.1:0-4560 GCA_964504505.1 uncultured Gammaproteobacteria bacterium
AGCAGCGACGATTGCTGGGTTAAAAACTATTCCGGCTTTGATCCGAGCGGCGAGCGAGCAGCAAAAACTGGAAATTGCCATGATCGAAAACCTCCAGCGCCAAGACCTGAATCCAATCGAGGAAGCTCATGCTTGCGTGACTTTGATGGACGAGTTCCATCTGACTCAAGACGAGATCAGCCAAAAAATTGGCAAGAGTCGTTCGCAGATTGCGAATACAATCCGCTTGTTGCAGTTGCCTCAACCTATCCAACAGGCTTTGATTGATCGCAAAATGTCAATGTCGCAGGCTCGAACATTATTGTCTTTGCCCAGTGATCGTGAACGTTTGGAGGTCTTTACGAAAATGATGATAGGTCACGTGACGGTGCGCGAAGCCGAAGAATCCATTAGCGATAGGCTTGGTCGTCGCCGGGCAGTGCGCGATCCAAACGTCATGGGTGCCGAAAACGAGTTGCGCGAGTGGTTCCGTTGCAAGGTAGATATTAAACGCAAGCCTACCGGTCAAGGTGAAATTCGCTTTCGCTTTTTTTCCGATGATGAGTTCCAAACCTTGATGCGAGAGTTTGGCGAAAAAATCAAACCTACCGCATCATGAGCCTTTCCCTCCGGGAAACATACCTTTGATCCACGAGGCAATTTTTGAGCGTGCGAATTGACGTACTTCAGCTTTGGCGTGACGTGTGCGTACAAACTTTATCCAGTCTGGATTTGGTCCCTTGCGGCTTTTGTCCACCATAATTTCTACCATGTCGCCGTTTTTTAGCACGCGGTTTAAGGGGACGGCTTCCTCGTTGACTTTGGCACCAGCACAACCATTGCCAACGGCTGTATGCACAGCATAGGCAAAATCTACGCAAGTGCTTTGTTCTGGGAGATCGATCACATCGCCTTTGGGCGTAAACACAAAAATACGGTCATGAAACACGTCAATCTTCATTTCCTCAAGCGAGGCGAGGGAGTGTTTTTGATCTGATAATTCTTCTTGAATATCAGTTAGTTCGTGCACCCAATCAGGAATCTTGGTGGGTTTGGCAAGATAGCGTTGTTTGTGTTCATCGTATGACCAATGAGCGGCGATGCCGAACTCATTTTCGGCGTGCATCTCTTCGGTGCGAATCTGGAACTCAACGATTTCACCTTCAGCACAGAACACGGTGGTGTGCAAGGAGCGATAACCATTGGGTTTAGGCTGGGCGATGTAGTCTTTGATGCGCCCCTTGAGAGGTGTCCAGTGGCTGTGGATAATGCCAAGTGCAGCGTAACAGTCAGCCACATTTTTAGTGATCACGCGAATAGCGGTGATGTCGTAGATACGGGCGATACTGCGTTCGTTTTTGAGGAGTTTCTTATAGAGTGAGTACAGGTGCTTGGCGCGACCTTGCACGCGGATGTGGGGTAAGCCAGCCTTAGTCAACAAAATCTCCGTTTCTTGCATGATGCGCTCGACGTAGATTTGTTTTTCATCGCGGGTAGTTCTGGCGATATCTTTGGTCCATTGATATTCTTTAGGATAAACGTACTTAAAGGCGGCATCTTCTAAAAAGCCTTTCATCTCGCCCATGCCTAAGCGATTAGCGATAGGCGCGTAAATCTCGAGTGATTCTAGGGCAATGCGTTGTTGTTTTTTGGGAGGAATAGCATCGAGTGTTTGGAGATTATGCAAGCGATCGGCGAATTTGATAAAGATCACGCGCACATCGGCCGCCACGGCTAAAAACATTTTACGCAAGTTTTCGATGTAGCGTCCCATGCCGCGATACTTGATTTTACCGAGTTTAGTAATGCCAGCCACCATCGAGGCTACATCTTCGCCAAAAGCAGCTTTGATATCCTCGAGCGTGCGCGCGGTGTCCTCGGGTACATCATGCAAAAGTCCAGCTACGATAATCGCGGTCGGTAAGCGCATCTCCGCTAAAGTAGAGGCTGTGGTCAGCGGATGGATAATGTAAGGTTCACCTGTCGCGCGTTTTTGCCCAGCGTGTGCCGCATCCGCAAAGGCGTAAGCCCGTCGAATGAGCGCGATATCAGCCGCATGATTGTAGCTCGTGACGCGCTCGCACAAGGTGTCAATGGTGGGAGCATAGGTAAGGATCGAAGTCATATCTAAATTGGTAGCATGGAAAGTAGGAAGTGGAAAGATGAGATTAGAGGAGTCTCGGAAGCCCCCTGCCCCCTAAAGGGGGTTCTGTCAGAAGTCCCCTTTAGGGGATTTAGGGGCTTCGTGGCGGAAATATATGCAATGGAAAAGCTAGCGTGATATGCTGATCCGTATATGCTCGATGGAAACACAACTTTACCAGAACAGAATCATGTCAAAACATTCGAGACTGGTGCAAAGATAGTTTTTACGCGGTTAGAAAGAGAACTCAAGCAAGCCATGGAAAGGAAAGATCCGAACTCTCAAGAGGCGGTTGCACAGGTATTAGCTCTGGCAGAGACAAAAAAGACAGAAGCTAAGAACAAGGTTGAGACTTTGCACCAAAGCTTGGTTGCTGTAGTGAATGCTACGAGTAGCATTACGGAGATGGTACGAATCAATGAATTAAGAACTGACGCTGTGAATAAAATCGCTCAAGCATTTTTCAATTTTAAAACGCAATTAAAGCAAGTCGTACCTACGACCGAGGCTGTACCTTCAGAGGCTCCTGATGGAACCCACTCTAGTGGGCAGTGGGCTCCAACAGCTCCAGATGTCGTGCCTATAGTGCCTGATGTCACCGAGCAGGTTTCTGATGAAGCACAGAAATTGTCTAATGAAAAACAAATCTTAACACAACTCAATGCGATCGTGAAAGACCGTTTGATTGGGCTAGATGGTCCAGATGCTATCGTGAAGGGGAAAAATGACAAGGGTGAAGATGTGTATGCTGATGAAAACTCGGACTTTGAGCAAGAGCAGCATGGCTATCTTGAACAGTTGGAAATATGTGCTAAAGAGGTAGTGTCACTCTTGGAGAAAGCTGCGACGGAAACAGATCCTGATAAAAAGAAAGATTTACTAAAGCGACGCCAGCTATTGATCGATGATCCAGGTATCAAAGCCAAGGCAGCGGTGTATGCACAAAGATTAGCTTTTATGATTCGAGGGACTTCGATGGAGGATATGCAAAAAGACACACCTGTGATCAACCCCAATAGTTTAGCGGCTGGAACGCCAAGTGAAGAACGCGAAAATAAGGGCAGGGGACTTATCACAGCCGCGATAGAAGATCGAATCGAGGCGTTAGAACTGCTCGCCAAGATTTTTCCTGATTTGAGTGCCAGTGTTGAGGCGATAAAAAAAGCCCGCGCTGAAGCCAAAGTGCTGGATTTCGTTGAGCGTCATGGTTGGGAAACAGCACTGACAGAACGAGGCAATCATTTGGTTGCAGCTCAAAAAAATATTCAGATAGCTTCGAACGAGAAAGATGAGTGGTATGTTAAAAACAAAGCGGCGATTGATGCAGGAATCTTGCTGCAAGTGCAGAAAGTAGAGCAAACAAACACATACACTAAACCTCTCCTAGAGGCTAAGAATGAGACAGCACGACAAACAGCGGAACAGGCTTTGATGAAGTTTTTGCGAACAATCGCTGCGTCAGAGCGGATGATTCCAGATCAAGATGTGGGAGCGGTACGAAAACAGCTGGCTGACATGAAGAAAGACTTAGCACAATACCCCTCTGATCTAAAGGCAAAGGGGTACGAACAGCTTGAGCGACTAATGTCTGTTTTGGAGCTAGATGAAGACAATCGTATCCAGCAGGAACTTTTTGTTATTTCTTCTGATGAGGCATTAAAGCAAGCGATTAAAGATACGGAAACACGGAATGCGCAAAGAGCCGAGGGAGAAGCGCGCGAAGACGACGATACAATCAGCGTCGGTGATTCTATGGAGCGTAAAGCTAACCAGGCATATGTGGAGAAAAAGGAATTAGTCGAACAAGCCAAGTCAGCGCGTGAACGGTTTACCGAGGCGTTGGAAGCTCGTCAGCAGTCTAAAACTAAAGCTCAAGAAACGACAGCGCATGACAGATTTTTGCCTATCTATGAAGCATGGGATGCGGAGCAGCGGGCTAGCCTGATGTTGCTTGACGGAGAGCGGCAGGGTCGCTTGTTTAATCATTTGGAGATTTGGGCGACGCAAGGTTTGCGCGTGTTGAATGCAACTGGTGAGTCTACAACATCGTTTACCGCCGCAGACAGGCGCAAACTACTACCCACCACCACTGGAGAAGATGGTGAGGAATACGCGCACATATTTGCCAAGCTCCTAGCACCAGGCGATCAAACCAAAGAAGCTATCAAAGCCAGTTTATATACCATCTTGAGTCAGGTCACCTTGGATAAGATCAAAGCAGAAAAGGAGCGTATAGAGGTAGAGGCGCAGGCTAAGGCAGCCGCAGGTTCGACTCAACAAGCGATGGCTAAGGCGCGGACTGGTTTAGAAACTGCATGGCAAACCAAGACAACAGAGTTGAGGGAGCTTAGGGCGGCAATTGGGATCATGGAGGATGGAACCATCGACAAACAAGGCGATCACTTTACTCAAATGGCAAGAACTCCAGCTGCGGAGAG
>CAZDER010000068.1:0-1431 GCA_964504505.1 uncultured Gammaproteobacteria bacterium
ACATGATGCTTCGACGGCTGTGCAGGGCAAACAAATGCCCAAGGATCTATTCCATTCGTTGGCAGCCAATGCTTGTGCCGCATCTGGAGCACAATGCGCGTTGTTGCGTTTTGTAGAGCTTGAACCATTGCGTACCGAACGCGAGTTCAATCACGAGCAGGAAGGTAAGTTTGCCTTTCGAATCGCTAATCGAGATTTAAAACTGGTACACGAACAAGGGCTATCGCACGCTATTCTTGAATCAGAAGACCATAAAAAGATTGTTATTATTCCTTCCAATCAACCGCACGGTTTATATAAAGCCTATCTTTTGTTGCATATCGAAAAAGGCATCCCAGAAGATTTTGATATTTCATTACTAAAAATATTCGTCAATCAAGCCGAGGCTCTCTACCATAATTTTAGCAATAAAGACAAAGCCGTATGACGATCCATGACATCAGACAGGCGTATTTAGATTTTTTTGCGAGTAAGGGTCATGCAATTGTTTCCTCGGCTTCACTTTTGCCAGATAATGATCCTACTACGTTGTTTACTGGGTCTGGCATGCAGCCGATGATCCAATATCTGTTGGGTGCAACGCATCCTTTGGGTATGCGTCTGGTAGATAGCCAAAAATGTTTTCGGGCGCAGGATATCGAGGCAGTGGGGGATAATCGTCACACCACGTTTTTCGAGATGTTGGGAAATTGGTCGCTCGGCGCGTATTTTAAGGAGGAGCAAATCGCTTGGATGTTTGAGTTTTTAACGCAAAAGCTTGGGTTGGATGCGCGGCGTTTGTACGTTACGGCTTTTCGAGGCAATGTCGCGCTCAAGATTCCTCGTGACGATGAGGCTGTGACGTTGTGGCAAAAACAATTTGCGTCGATTGGCATGGAGGCGAAGGCAGTCGATTTTTCAGAACGCGATGGGATGCAGGGCGGTCGAATCTTTTTTTACGATGAGAAGAAAAATTGGTGGTCGCGTTCTGGTGTGCCTGGCAAGATGCCGATAGGGGAGCCGGGTGGACCTGATACGGAGATGTTCTTGGATTTTTTCCCTGCCTTGGGCGACGGTCATTTGCATGGCGATGCAGATATGGCATCATTTGGTTCTTACTGCCATGTGAATTGTGATTGTGGACGCTTTTTGGAGATAGGCAACAATGTTTTTATGGAGTATCAGAAAACGGAGAGCGGATTCGCGAAATTGAAGCAACGAAACGTAGATTTTGGAGGGGGATTGGAGCGTATCGCGGCGGCGTTACAAAATAATGCGGACACGTTCATGACGGATGCGTTTTTACCGATCATCCATCGGCTTGAAGACGTTTCTGGAAAGATCTACGGCGCGGACGAGGTGTCTACACGAGCTTTTCGTATTATCGCGGATCATCTTCGTGCCGCGACCTTTATCATCGGTGATCCGCGTGGAGTACTGCCAGCGAATGTT
>CAZDER010000068.1:1441-4538 GCA_964504505.1 uncultured Gammaproteobacteria bacterium
TTGGAGCTGGTTACGTCGTGCGTCGCTTGCTACGTCGAGCCATGCGCGAAGGTCGTCGTTTAGGTATCCAAGGATCTTTTTTGCCGATGATCGGACAAATAGTGATCAAGACGTTTAGTGAGCACTATTTGGAATTGCAGCTTAATCAAACGAGGATTCAGACGGAACTTGCCAAAGAAGAAGATAGGTTTAGTAAAACACTTGATCTGGGCTTAAAGAAACTCAAACAACTTGTAGAAACGAAAAATCCAAGTGCTGTCAGGATCGTTCCTGGCATATCTGACTCGCAAATGGGGCTTAATATTATTTCTGGTTTTGAGGCGTTTGATTTATACCAGAGCTATGGTTTTCCTTCGGAATTGATAGAGGAGGAGTTGTGTAGATTGGGTGAAGAAATCCGTGGTTTTGGTTTTACTTATGATAAAGAGGAATTTGAAATAGCAGCTACGAAACATCAAAAGCTCTCGCGTACCGCTTCCGCCGGAGCATTTAAGGGCGGGTTGGCAGATCAATCTGCGGAGACGACGCGCTTGCATACGGCGACACACCTACTGCACGCGGCTTTGCAGACGGTGCTTGGTAGTCATGTTGAGCAACGTGGCTCAAACATTACGGCGGAACGTCTACGTTTCGATTTTTCTCATCCGCAGAAAGTGACAGCGGAAGAGTTGACTAAAGTCGAGAAGCTAGTGAACGAAGTCATTAAACGCGATTTGTCAGTCGTGATGGAAGAAATGACCGTGGAAGAAGCTAAGTCGCGCGGCGTTATCGGCCTGTTTGGAGACAAATACGCGCAGATCGTGGGCAAGATCAAGGTCTACTTTATTGGCGAGGTGTCTAAAGAGATTTGCGGCGGTCCACATGTGACGCGAACGGGGGAGTTAGGAGCGTTCAAAATCCAAAAAGAGGAGGCTGTCTCGGCTGGGGTCAGGCGGATTAAGGCGGTGGTCAGTGGGTCAAAGCCTATTTAGTTGACAGCCTAGCGAAAAACTTGCTACACTCCTGCCAATCATTCAACTATCCACGTGCTGTACCAAGCTTGCCTAGCCGCACGGTGACACCGCGGAAGATGCCCGGCAGTCACCTCATGCTACGTACACATGTTCATTTTGCATTCATGCATCCATACTATGGCGGATAAAAACGTCTCTCCCAACAAGGATTTCTTGGTGGTCAAGGGGACGATTGAGGAGAATCTTCCTGCCGCCACTTTTCGTGTCAAACTTGAAAACGGACAAGTAATTTTGTGCCATCTCTCTGGAAAGATGCGCATGAATCGTATTCGTCTTACGCCTGGCGATCAGGTCCAGCTTGAGATGACCCCGTATGATTTGACTAAGGGTCGGATCACTTATAGATTATAGCCCTTATCTTCATGTTTTTATGAAAGTACGCTCGTCGGTAAAACCCATGTGTCGCGATTGCAACGTCACACGTCGCAAGGGTCGCGTCGTCGTTATCTGCCCTAAAAATCCCAAGCATAAACAGCGTCAAGGTTAATCTATCCTATGGCTATTGCCCGTATTGCTGGAGTCTCTCTCCCCCAAAACAAACGCGTTGAAATCGCGTTGACTTATATTTACGGCGTTGGTGCGACGACGGCTAAAACCGTCTTAAAAACTACGGGTATTTCGCCGGATATTCGTGTCAAAGATCTGACAGAAACCCAAGCCAATCAACTACGCGATGTGGTCGAAAAAACGCATAAAGTAGAAGGCGAGTTACGCCGTGAGGTGCTGTCTAACATTAAACGCTTGAAAGAAATCGGTTCCTATCGCGGTAGTCGCCATATCAAAGGCTTGCCAGTGCGCGGTCAACGCACTAAAACCAATTCACGTACCATCCGTGGCAATGTTCGTAAAACCATGGGTTCTGGTAAACGTAAACTTGAAAAGACGTAATCTCTATGAGTGAAGATGTGAAAAAGGCCGCTGCCACCGAGGCCGCCGCGCCTAAAACCAAGACCTCCAAAACCAAACCCAAGAAGGGCGGCAAAAAAGTACGCGCTCAAATCTCACAAGGTAAGGCTTATATCCATGCCAGTTTTAACAATACCATCGTGTCTTTTACCGATCTGAATGGTGCCGTTTTGGGTTGGTCGAGTGCTGGGGTGGTGGGTTTTAAGGGTCCAAAAAAAGCCACGCCTTACGCTGCTTCCGTGATCGTGCGCGATGTAGCCGAGAAGACCAAGGATTTTGGCATTAAAGATGTGCATGTGTTTGTCTCTGGAGTCGGTCAGGGTCGTGAAGGCGCGCTGCGTGCCTTGAATGCTAACAATATCAACGTGCTCTCGATTAAAGATGTGACGCCGACACCGCATAACGGTTGTCGTCCGCCGCGTCCTCGTCGCGTCTAACACCTATGAGATTAAACCTCAAGGCCAAATTCTCTCGCCGCGAAGGCGTCCCAGTTTCCGACCGCTCGGCGCATACCAAAGCGTTAGTTCGCCGTCCTTACGCGCCTGGCGTCCATGGTCCATCGGGCGGCAAGCGCACCACCGAGTTTGCTAAACAGTTGCGCGAAAAACAGAAGGCAAAACGTATTTACGGACTCAATGAACGTCAATTTCGTAACTTGTTTGATGAGGCTGCCTCCAAACAAGGCAACACTGGTGAAATACTGGTGCGTTTACTCGAAACACGCCTCGATAACGCTGTTTATCGTGCTGGCTTTGCTAAAACCCGCGCCGCGGCTCGCCAATTTGTCTCGCACGCGCATTTCGATGTCAACGGCAAAAAAGTCAACGTTCCTTCATATCGTGTGCGTTCTGGAGAAATTATTGGAGTGCGTAAGAACAAGCAAAACAAGGGCAACTGGAAGGGTGCCGGCGAAACCTTGAGCAAGCATCAAGCACCTTCATGGTTGTCGTTAAATGGTAGTGAACTGTCGGTCAAAGTCACGGGCGTACCGCTTGGTCAAGAATTGCAGCAGCCTTTCGACGTTAAGCTCATCGTAGAGTTCTATTCTCGTCAGTAATTTGAATTTTTTTATTCCTCATCTTTTTCGTATGGATCCCATCATGCTTCCATCAAAAATCACGTTCATGCGCGGTGACCGCCCACATGAGGGAATGCTCGTGGTCGAACCATGTGCACAA
>CAZDER010000069.1:0-4530 GCA_964504505.1 uncultured Gammaproteobacteria bacterium
GACGCTGCTCGCCAATCATCCCAAAGGTCTGATTTTGGATCTGCGCAATGATCCTGGTGGTCTATTAGATCAAGCCCAGCGTGTGGCGGCTGCCTGGCTTGGTGATCAAGTCGTGCTCAAAGAGCGGCGTCAAGGCAAGATCATCGAAGAATTACATGGTTTAGGTACAATCTCTCTTAAAGATATGCCGACCATTGTGCTCGTCAATCAAGGTTCGGCTAGTGCTTCCGAAATCGTAGCGGGAGCCTTGCAGGATTATCAGTTGGCAACTCTAATTGGCACTAAAACCTTCGGCAAGGGTTCGGTGCAAGAGGTGCATAATTTTCCCGACGGTTCGGCTATCAAGATCACCATCGCCGAGTGGTTAACCCCTAAAGAACGCACCATTCATAAAACGGGTCTAGAACCCGATATCAAGGTTGAACAAACCCCCGAAGATTATGAATCCAAACGAGATCCAGTCCTTGATCGAGCCCGCGGCATCCTACTCGGAACCGCGACTTCCACTAGCGACGCAACCGTCTCCTCGACCACCCCATAATCATTATCAGCGTCTGCGGGTAGAGATTGGCGCAGGAGGAATTATTTATCGTCGTCGCGAAGGTCATTTGGAATTTTTCTTTTTACGCCACGGTAAAGGGCGTTGGACTTTTCCCAAGGGGCATCGCGATTTGGGTGAGACTTTAGTCGAAACAGCTATTCGTGAAATTAAAGAAGAAGTCGGTTTCGAGAACCTGCGTTTCGTGGCACCGATTGGCAAAACCTCGTTTCGTTTGCGTAAAGACGGTCAACTGATTGAAAAGAATATCCAATTTTTTCTCTTTGAAGCTGCTCCAGATGCCAAGGAGATTTTGACTGGCGAAGAGGCGATTTGGGAGGCGATTTGGGTGCCTGTCGAACGTATCTTTGAAACTTGTGGCTACATGAACTTAGCTAAACTCTTGGTCAAGGCTTTGCGTCTCATCAGCCAAGAACAGCGACGCTTGAGTGGACGGTAGGGGTAGGATCGTAGCTGCCGTCCGCCTCCACGAAGCCCCTAAATCAGCCTCTAAATCCCCTAAAGGGGACTTCCGACAGAACCACCTTTAGGGGGCAGGGGGCTTCCGAAGTTACATTTTTGCGCGTTGACGGTATACTTAATTAACTCTATGCGTAGTTTTTCTGTTCCTTTTCTCTGGGCGTGTCTGTCGATGGTTATAGGTAATTTTGTTTTTGTTCCCTCGGTTAAAGCTACGGCAACCACTTCTACCGTTGTGATTGCGGAGCCGTTAATGCCACTTCCGTCGGTTGTCGCCACCTCGTCAAGTTTGCCAAATGTTGATCCAGCTCCACGCTTGGTTGTGGCTGTGCGTCGTGGGCGAGACTTGTTACTCGCCGGCGTGACATCAACACGAACTCTCAAAACTAAACCTTCTTCAACCAAAGAGGTGGCGTTAGCGGTGTGGAATCGTCAGACTGACGACGTTCGCGTTATCACGATCAAAACCGACGGCAAAACGGTGAGCTACACATCTGCTGACATGACCATAAATATTCGCGGAGGTCACGGTTACGATACAGATTACGCGATTATACCTATGGATAATATTGTGGTCGGTGTACGCTATCCGATGTTACAAACGATAAAAGTTGGCAGAAAAACTAGCTATCGTGTGCACGATTTTGTTTACGCGCCCTACGGTCAATCGGTGCATACGGCAGAAGTCGTGCATTGGGGCAAAAGCGTGCTTGATCACATGATCACCGTAGCCCTCGCGGATATTCGGGCGCGACAGGTAATGTCTAAGGCTTTTACAGGTCGTCTATTGGCCGACGTTGCCGATCCTGTGGCACTCAAATCTATCATAGCCATCGAGCATCTCGATCACGGTTCGGTCGGTCGCGGTGCTGACGATCGTTTAGAGCTGTTTTATGTAGAACTAGGCTTAAACGAGGAAAGAGCTTTCCATCAAGATGTTTCGAGTGCTGGAGCCAATGGCTTGCTACAATTTATTCCCAGTACCTACGCGGCAGTGGTTAAGCATTGGCCTGGTTTAGCCTTGATCAACACTTTTGCGTCAGGTACAGCTGATACGCCGAATGCCATCAAGGCGCAAATCGCTTATCTTGACGAGGTGTGGTCTGACCTGCCAGCACAAGCCAAAGATCCCACTCAAACCTCGCCCGAGACTATGCGCGCTTATCTGATTGCCGCCTATAACACAGGAGGCATCCGCGTACGCCGTGCCATCAATCGTTTTGGGGAGGCGTGGGACAAGAACTATCGCGTCGATTGGAAACGGCTCGATACTAAACAAACACAGGTAGCTATGGAGGTGTATCGCCTTAAGAAGAAGCTTAAAACCGAAAAAAAAGCCAGTCTAAAAAAGAAACTTACTAATGAACTAGCTACGGCACAGGCGAATTATGTTCAAGTAACAGATGAGCTAGAAGCCCTTGATCGTAGTCGGCTCAAGGCAGAAACGCTTAGCTATCTGCTTAAGTATCGTTTAATTGCTCCGCGTCTGAAGTTGAGCGAGGTAGCCATCAACTAACTTGATAAAGCACGCAGCGTTTTGCGTAACCGTTCCAATGTTTGTTGGACAACATCAATCAAACTAAGACCGTCTGATGACATGGTAAAGACCGAACGTTCTTGCGTACCGTGACCGTTGAAAGGACGAGCTAGCTCGGCAGCAGAGATGGGTGAGGTGGCATGAATGCTAACCGACACGTCTACTTTGCGTTCGCTGAAAAGAATGACGACACGAGCTTCTGGGGCATACGCAATCAGTTCATCAACTACGCCATCTAACAGGTCGGGATTGGCACCAGCCTCGAGCCCATCTTGCAAACTCAAACTTGTCCAGACCAAACCAAGTTCATGCTCGTGTTCCAACCGTGAGAGTGCTCTGCCCCACAACTTAAGCGTAGCCACTGAACGCGTGCGCCAGAGTCCGTGGACAATTGCCTCGCGACTAGCACCGAAAGTTATCAACTCTGCCGAAGCGGTCAGTGTGCGCGGCGTCACTTTTTGGCTGCGGAAACTTTTGGTTTTGGCGATCATGCCAGCTAGTAAAGTGGTGGCAAGTTTTTCGTCAAACAAGGCGGGTTGCCAGATATGTAACCAATGATACAAGACTTCGGTATTCGAAACGGCGTTTAAATCAACCAGATTGATTTGACCCCAATGTTCATTGCTGGGATGACAATCGAGGTTGATGATGTCAGTGCGATATAAAAAGTCGGCTTGTTCGCGTGCCAAGACTCCGAGGGAAGACATATCTGCAGTGCCAATGGCAATTATTAGATCATAACGATCGGCACCCTGTTCTGCACCAACATCTTGCAATGTCCAACTGCCATATTTGGGTACGAGGGTGATATCTAGGATATTGTCTCGCACATCGTACATGAATTCGCTTAAAGGTATGTGTTGTAAATTAACCCGTAGATGAAAGCTGTGCGTGGCACCGAATTGAGCGCGAATATCCACGTCTTTAGGAAGAATGTTAGGATACTGTTTCGCATCGAAAGCGGGTACGACGGCATCAAAAGTTTTATGCAGACGTTGTAAAATCAAGCCTAAAGCTACGACCGACGCTAAACTATCTAACGAGGCATGCTCGTGAGTCGTGAGTAAAATATGCTTGGCACGCAAAATACGTTCAGCCGCTTGTTCCGAGGGAATGAGAGCCATGCTTCGCTTTACCTAAATCAAATAAAATCAAGGCAAAGAATGGGCTAACTTAGGTCAATAACTAGGTAGTGTCAAGGGTAAGACAGGATGTGTCAACAGGAAGTTAGAATGTCCCTTTTTTAAGAGTGAGCCTCTAAGACGTTAGCATGAATCCTCTTCCGCCAAGGGTGGTCGGCTCGAGGCTTCATGGGTTCAGGTGCGGATTTTGCGATGATAAAAGGAACATGAACCTTGCTTGGACGCTTTGGAAGAATGACGTAATTCAGCTCCTTGCCACGCAATCGAACGTGGATTATATGGTCAAGATGTTCTTCGACCGTGACCTCATCCTTTTTGCAGATCGTGGCTAGCTGATTCTCTGTCAGCTGATGCCACCTGTTTTGGAATGAGAAGGTGAAGTCATTTTGTACGATACGTGTTTCTTGGCGTGAGAAGATCGAGGCAAGAGCCTTCTTCTCTTTCTCTGTGAGCATCTGATGGAGATTCGCCGACGAGACTGGTTCGACAGCGAACTTTCCATTGAAGGCAGGCATGAACGTTTCTTTGAGAAAGATGTTTGCTTCTGGCACGGTCGAGACGTGTGCCAGCCTTAGTTCCTTCACGAGTCTGTCTTGCAGCGTGTCGAACAGTCGCTCGACCCTTCCTTTGGCTTGTGGGCTGTTGGCGAAGAGGGGTTCGATGTGAAGCTCACTCATGGCTCGTTGGAACTGTGTTTTGAGGTCAGGGTTATCTTTGGCTGTGGCACTGTTCATTTTGTAGGTACTGAACTTGTCTAGGTAGATTTGTCTTGGTTTCCCATGGGTTTCGAGGTATTGCTTCCAAAAGGCGAAGACAGGGAAGACGCCTTCATG
>CAZDER010000070.1:0-4486 GCA_964504505.1 uncultured Gammaproteobacteria bacterium
GCGGTGGTACGCTCACTAATTTCGCGAGCATGTCTCAGCTAATTCGTCGCTACAAAGATATGAAACGCCGCCAAGAAAAAGGCGAGCATGGCAAGTACACTAAGTTTGAACAGCTCAAGATCAACGAACAAATCGCTCTACTCGACGACAAAGTTGGTGGTATCCAAGAGTTGACGCGCATTCCTGATGCGATCTTTATTCTTGATATTCGTAAAGACAAAACTGCGCTTGACGAAGCGATACGTCGTGGAATTAAAATAATTGCGGTGTGTGACAGCAACGTGAATCCTAAAGATGTGGATTATCTCATTCCTGCCAACGATGATGCGGTTAAATCCATCGACCTAGTCACCAAACTCATAGCGGCTGCCATCACTGAAGGTCGTAACGAGTGGGAAGCCGCCCGCGCTCGTCTTGGCGGTGCTCTAGTTACACAAGCAAAGTAGCCGCTGTATTTTTGCTTTTTGATCTTTGATTTTTAAGTTATATCAAGTATGTCTATTAATACAAAAACAGTCGCTGAACTGCGGCAGCGTACGGGTGCTGGTATGGTAGATTGCAAAGTCGCGCTGGATGAAGCTGCTGGCGACATTGAGAAGGCGATTGAAGTTTTGAAAAAGAAAGGTGCTATCAAAGCGGCTAAGAAGTCGGCCGAACGCACGGCATCAGAAGGTGTGATCGTGACTTATGTCCATCACAACGGTAAGTTGGCAGCTATGCTGGAGCTGGCTTGCGAAACGGATTTTGTGGCGCGTACCGATGATTTCAAAGCCTTGGCGCAAGAGCTTGCCTTACAAGTGGCAGCCATGGATCCGACCTATGTGAGTCCAGACGCGATTCCTCCAGCCGAGTTAGACAAGAAACGTGCAGAGTTTAGCGCGGAGTTAGCGGATGACAAAAAACCAGATGAGATCAAACAAAAGATTGTCGAAGGTAAGCTGAACAAGTGGTACTCCGAGATGTGTCTAACCAAGCAGACGCTTATCAAGGACGATGACAAAACGGTTGAGCAATTGGTCAACGAGAAGATTGCCAAACTCGGCGAAAAAATCGCACCTACTCGTTTTGTCCGAATGTGCATGGCCGCGTCGCATAATTAGTCCACGTGCTCAATCTTAGAACTGCCTCTCCTGATTGGATAGGCGGTTTTGCGTTTAGTGCTGTATACTCTTGCCGTATGCTTAACATTGCTATTAACGGCTTCGGCCGTATCGGCCGCAACGTACTTAAGGTTGGTTTGGACTTGCCGGGGTTTAAGCTGGTGGCGGTGAATGATCTCACGGACACTAAAACGCTGGCGCATCTTTTGCGTCACGATACAGTTTACGGACCGTATGAAAAAGACGTCACCTTTGATGAAAAAAATCTAATCGTAGCCGGTAAAACAATCCCAGTCTTTGCCGAAAAAGATCCGGCTAGGTTGCCCTGGGGCAAGCTCAAGGTAGATATTGTGCTTGAATGTACTGGGCGTTTCACTACAGCCGAAACGGCGAGCGCGCATCTTAAAGCTGGGGCAAAACGCGTGATTATTTCGGCGCCTGCCAAGGGTCCAGATGTGCCAACTCATGTCATGGGCGTCAATGCCAAAAATGCAGGCAAGAAGCAACCCATTATTAGTAACGCGAGTTGTACCACCAATTGCATCGCGCCAATTGCGGCTGTTTTAGAGGAGGTCTTTGGGATTAAGAAGGCGATGATGACTACGGTACATTCGTACACGGCCTCGCAAGTCTTGCAGGATGCGCCAGCTAAAGATTTGCGCGAAGCGCGAGCTGCCGCCGAGAATATCGTGCCGACCACGACTGGTGCAGCTATCGCTACAGGTTTGGTTATTCCAGCTCTACAAGGTATTTTTGATGGTTTATCGGTGCGTGTGCCGACGCCAGTCGTGTCGCTAGCTGATTTTACCCTCGTTCTCAAAAAACGCGTGACAGTTGAGCAAGTCAACGAGGCGTTCAAGTCGGCTGCCAAACAAGCGCATTGGCAAGGCATTTTGGAAGTCACGGATGAGCCTTTAGTCTCCTCCGATTTTATCGGCAATCCTGCCTCGGCAATCGTTGATCTTAGCCTCACGCGAGTCGTTGATGGCGATCTAATTAAAGTCGTGGCGTGGTACGACAACGAATGGGGCTATTCCAATCGTTTGGCAGAACTCGCGCTTGAAGTCGGTCGCTGCTTATGAGGCTGCATACGTTGCCAAAAACTAAAAATCTGCAGGGCAAGCGTGTGTTAGTACGCGTTGATTGGAACATTCCGCTCGATGGGTCGCTTGAACCCGAGGCTTCGCTTAAGGTCGAACGTTCGTTACTTGGCATCAAGGCGTTGTCTAAGCGTGGAGCTATCGTAATTGTGATGACGCACCTTGGTCGTCCGAAGAAACGCGAGACGAGCCTGTCGACGAAACAACTTGTGCCACTTTTGCGAGATGTATACGGATTGTCCGTCATGTTTCATGGAGAAGGCGTGTCCGATGCATCTGCACGAAAGAAGCTGTCCGTTCGTCTGGTAACTGCGGAGCCGGGCACGATTCATCTTTTGGAGAACGTGCGGTTTGAAGTTGGCGAAGAAAAAAATCTTGTTAGTCTTGCGAAGGCGTATGCTTCTCTTGCCGATGTGTTTGTGAATGACGCTTTCGCTTCTTGTCACCGCGCGCACGCTTCGGTGGTTGGTGTCGCTAAGTTATTGCCTGCCTTTGCAGGACTAGCTCTCATCGAAGAAGTCAAGACTTTATCGGTACTGCTCAAACAACCTAAACGCCCATTTGTAGCGGTGCTTGGCGGTAAAAAGTTGACCACCAAGTTGCCGATCATTCTAGCGTTACTCAAACGATGTGATGCAGTTATGGTCGGCGGTGCTATGGCGCATACTTGCCTTAGGGCACGCGGTTTGTCGATTGGTGCTTCGTACATAGAAGATGCGGGGATACAGGCTGCCAAAAAGTTAGTCAAAGCCACCAATCTTTATCTGCCCGAAGATGCCATGGTGGCGACCAAGCTCGCACAGTCTGCCGTACTCCGCCGCGTGGCGATCAAAGACATAAACAAGAAAGATATCATGGTTGATCTTGGTCATGCGACGATGAAAGAGTGGGCAAAACGCATCCAGTCAGCCCAGACTATCTTGTGGAATGGACCAGTCGGAGTTAGCGAGATCAAAAGCATGGGAGCTGGTTCGCGTTTTTTGGCGCGCGTCATAGGCGGCAGGGCTAAGGGCGCGGCACTCGGCATTGCTGGCGGAGGCGATACCATCCCTGTAATTATGCAAACGCAAATGCAAACTAACTTCGATTTCATTTCTACTGGCGGTGGTGCTATGCTGGAGTTCTTAGTCCAAGATGGCCGATTGCCCGGCCTTCAGCCCCTAAAGAAGCCCTCTAAAGAAGCCCCTAAATCCCCTAAAGGGGACTTCCGAGAGGACTCCTGACAGAACCCTATTTAGGGGGCAGGGGGCTTACAAGAAAATAATTTATTGTTACCCACTATGTTACCTTCATGGAAAGATCAACCTCTTATGACGGTGTTGGTGTCGGTCGTGTTGCTTTCGGCTGCTTTTTTGATGGTTAGTCGTGCCAATAATCTCGCCCTTGAACACAAATATATTGGTAGCGTTCCCAATCAACGCAACACTATCTCGATTGAGGGCGAGGGCAAGGTGACGGCTAAACCAACTCTTGGTCAGATTAGCGCGGGCTTGTACACCGAAGGGTCGGAGGTGCCAGCTGTGCAAGCGGAGAATAGTAGCAAGGTGAATGCCATGATTGCGGCGTTGAAAGCCGAGGATATTGCCGAAGTGGATATACAAACCAGCAACTACACTATTTCGCCTAAGTATGATTACAAAAACAATACGCAGCACGTGATTGGTTACATGGTCAGTCAAAACATCGAAATCAAGGTGCGTGACCTAGCCAAGGTCGGTACGATTTTGGCGCGTGTTGGTCAACTAGGTGCTAATCAAGTCAACGGAGTCAATTTTACGATTGACGATCCATCCGTGCTCAAACAAGAGGCACGTCGCAAAGCATTGGCAGATGCGCGGAGTAAGGCAAATGAGCTTGCTCAAGCATTGGGTGTCGAGATCGTACGTGTCGTGACTTTTTCAGAGTCTGGCGGTCTGCCCAACCCCATGCCTTTCTATCGCGCCGAAGCCATGGCTGCCATGCCATTCGCCACACCTATCGCACCAGATATTCAAACTGGTTCACTCGATGTCACTTCGCACGTGAGTGTGACATACGAGATTCGATGATCTTTGAAAAAAATAGGGTTAGGACTTTTTGCGTATTCATGGAATATTTTTTCGACTTTCATAATGTTTCAGCCATGCCTCGTTCGTAAGATTCCAGTGCGGATCCGTAACCCCATATTCATGTATTTTTCTTGGACCTCGAACGCAGAGTTGAAGTAACGAATGTTGGGTCTCTCCATCTGACTGAACCGCACCCCGTATACTAGACACTGTTTCTGGATCCAACGTATCCTTAAAC
>CAZDER010000071.1:0-4461 GCA_964504505.1 uncultured Gammaproteobacteria bacterium
TTCTGCATGAGAATCGGAAACCCATTTGGGGATCATCTTGCGTGAGACAAGTCTGCATATTGATGGGCGCGTCATTCGTGTGTACACTTCGAATATATGGAAACAACCTTTGTCGGTCTCAAAGTTTTTCGTGAGAATGCTTATGAACTGTGGAAGAAAGCCAGCCATCAAAAGAAGCGGTTGATTATCACGCATCGCCGTCAGCCGGTGTTTGAACTCGTACCTGTGATGGGGGATGATGAAGGGATATTTACCACAGAATTCATGCGAGGGATCCTGCAGGGTGAGAAAGAGATGCAAACTGGAAATGGATACAGTCTAGCGGCAGTGAAAGCACGTCTCAAAAAAGCACAATGATATGACGTTTGGGACGCGATTCTCGCCAAGGGCATTAGCAGATCTAGAACAAGTTGCCTCTCGAGAGCGGGATCGCATCATCGAAAAGATCGAAGTGTATACGCATTCTCC
The DNA here is from genome assembly GCA_964504505.1 of uncultured Gammaproteobacteria bacterium. GTDB lineage: Bacteria > Patescibacteriota > Patescibacteriia > 2-12-FULL-60-25 > 2-12-FULL-60-25 > JAGOUY01. The sequence continues at coordinate 469 of CAZDER010000071.1, forward strand.
TGATCCGCTCCAATACGCGAAACCCCTGAAGGGCTCATATGCCCATTTTTTTCGTTTTCGCATTGGATCGTATCGCGTGATATTTTCTCTGAATCGTGATCTGAAGCCGTCGACGTTGCTTATTCTTCACATTGGTCATCGTAAAGATGTCTACCGCTAATATGCTCACTGCTACTGACTTTTATCGTTATATCCAGTGTCCGCATTGGCCATATTGGGAGCGTTTTGGGGATCGTGGTGATCGTCGTGACCTGACGGAGGTCGAGGAACAACGTTTGGCTGATGGACTTGATCATGAGGCACGTGTTGTTGAACGGCTCTATGGAACCTATGCGTCCGTGTCTGCGACAACACCGGCGGCAGGAGCCGAGGTCACGCGAGCACTCATGCAACAAGGTGTCTCGACAATCTATCAAGGCTGGCTCATGGATGGCGATTGGGTGGGGCGACCAGATATCCTCGAGCGTCACGAAGGGGAAAGTGCACTCGGCACTTGGTATTATGTGCCTGTCGACGTGAAACGTGCTCACGAACTCAAAAAAGAGCACATCTTCCAGTTGCTGTTTTATGCGACCTTGCTTGAAAAACTCCAACAACGTTTTCCGCCGCACCCAGCTATCTTGAATAGCGATGGTGAACGGTTAGAGATAGAGCCGCAAGTACACATGGCCGAGTTTCACGAGATTACGAGCAAACTTGAGCGGATTATCGCAGGTGAGCGACCAGAGCCTGTTTATCGCAAGACCTGCGAGGATACTTCGCCGTGGGGCAAGGCGTGTTTTCGTTTAGCCAAGGAACATGACGATATCGCCCTGCTTTTCAACGTTGATATCAATAAGTTAGCATTCTTGCGAGAGCACGGCGTAACAACCATTTACGATGCCGCCGAGCTCGATCCGATTATGCTCGAGGGTCAAGCGCCCGGCATAACGCTGCGCGCGCTTCAATCCATCCAGCGTCAAGCACGCTCGCTCGTCGACCAAAGCGTGATCGTGAAGAAAGGCTGGAAGCACGAGACCGTGGGACTTGAGATTCATTTTGATATCGAGAGTCATCCCATGACGGACACGGATTATCTGTATGGATTTTGGGTTAAGGATGGGGGAGAGGGGCGTTACGTTTCGTTTTTAGCGGATCGTCCCGAGGATGAGGAAAAGATGTGGAAGGCGTTTCTTGCATGGTTGCCAACGCTGCCAGCCGAGTACACGATTTATCACTACGCGGCTTATGAGGCGACGCGGCTCACGATCCTTGGCAAGCGCTATGGCGATATCGAGAATCCTTGGTTGCAGCATTTTCGAACAAGGCTCGTTGATTTGAAAGAAGGGGCTCGCGAACACGCGGTGTACCCACTCTATTTCTACAGCCTCAAAAACATCTGCAAGTTTCTAGGTTTTGCTTGGACGAGTGCCGTCAAAAGCGGTGGTGCCTCGATTGGTGCCTATGAACATTGGATCGCTAGCCAAGATCGCACTATTTTGGACGACATCGTGTGTTACAATCGTGATGATGTACGTGCCACGGCTTATCTCCTAGCTTGGTTAAACGCCTACGCTCGCGAGAAAACGGTCTACGCCAAGCCCTACCCATGGGAGCAAAAGTCGTGATAGGCTGAACGCATGTCTCGTTTTTCATGGATAAACAGCCTGTGTGCGCTGTTTATGGTGGGAGCGTTGTTTGGATATGCGCCAATAACCTTGGCTGCTGGTGGCGATGATTGGAGTGATATTCCATCAACCTTCGTTCAGGCCGAAGCCGAGGGTAGTTATGAACGGGCTGTCATCGAAGCGGTTTCCATCCAAGATCAAAAAACTACTTCGACTGGTCAACAGGTGCAGGTGTATCGCGTGCGTTTTCTGTCAGGATCGGCTGACGGTCAAGAGCAGGATATCCGTTCGGATGTTGGCTCTAATCCCTATGGTCTCAATCCGACGGTGGGTGATAAGGTGGTGGTGTTTGTGCAAGCTTCGCAAGACGGTTCGTCCAACCACTACTATCTGGAGGGATTCGATCGACGTGCAGCCTTGCTAGGTCTGCTCGCGCTATTCGTAGCCATGCTGGTTGCGTTGTCTGGGTGGCAAGGCTTCAAAGTCGCTCTCTCGATCAGCATCTCCATCGCTCTCATCGGCTATGTGCTCGTGCCCTTGTTTTTGCGAGGATTTAATCCGGTCCCCATCGCCATTCTGTTGTCTGGCATTTTCACGCTCATTGGCATCGGCTTATCGACGGGCTGGAACCGTAAAACGTTGGTGACCGCGGTCGGCACGATGGGAGGCGCGCTCGTAGCCTACGCGGTTTCATGGTTGTTCGCTGATTGGGCGCATCTGTCAGGGCTCGCGACGGAGGAAGATCGTATGTTCTTTGATAAAAATCCGCTCTTGCAGCCACGCGGTCTATTATTCGCAGGCATCATTGTGGCATCAGCGGGAGTCGTTGAGGATGTGGCAGTTTCGATTGTCTCTGGTATAGCCGAAGTCCGCAAAGCCAATCATCGCTTATCCATGCGCGAGCTGTTCACGGCTGGCATGGTCATCGGCAAAGATCACATGGCGGCTCTGGCAAACACTTTGGTTTATGCCTACGTCGGTGGCTCTCTCTCGACACTCTTGTTGTACAAACAATTCGGCGGATCATGGCTTAAGTTCATCAACTTTGATTCCATCGTAGACGAAATCGTGCGCGCACTCTCTGGTACGATTGGCTTGATTTTCACAGTTCCCATCACAGCCTTACTAGCCGCCTGGGTCATCAAACGCGAAGCAATCACAAGCTTGGAAGCCGATAAGCCGGCGCACAGCCACACGCATCATCACTAAAGCCTTGTCAGAACACCCGCTCATTGATACATTCTGGCAGTTCAAGCAGCGAGTATCGGGCTATGGCGCAGTTGGTAGCGCGCTTCGTTCGGGACGAAGAGGCCGTGGGTTCAAATCCCACTAGCCCGACCATCAAGGAAATCTCCTTGCAAGAGGAAGTCGCTGAATGGCTGTAAAAGGCTGACATCAGCGACTTTTTCGTTATCTACAACGAAGTTCAAGAACATCAAGCGGATCACTCGGTGGCGGTATGCTAAATCGTCACTGTTTTGTAGCGCTTTCCCAATGTTTCCAAACAGTTCAAGAAAGGTTTCATACGTCATTGGCGTGTCCTCGAAGCTGAACGTGGCGAAGGAAAGGTTTTTGATGATCTTCTTGTCGAGTAAGTCGATGATCTTGCCTGCGTCTGCCATGTTGCGAGCGAGGCGGTCAGGATGCCACGTCAGGATTGCGTCGTACTTGCCGAGCTTGATGTCTTGGATCATGGTCTTGAACTTATCGCGGATGTCAGGCTCTTTCGCGCTTTCTTGCTCCTCGATCACGGTGATGTTGTTTTCAGGGATACCTATGCGCTTAGCCGCGTCAAAACAGTCGAGCTTTTGGTCGGAAAGGGAACGTTCTTGCCTCTCGTCGGAGGTCGTTGACTTGCGCACGTACATGACGAAACGGAGCTTGGTGATGTCTATCACTTTGGCCTCGGCTGGCTTATGAAAGGCTACGAGGGCATCGTACAGGTCTTTGGGAGTGGACATACGGAGCTTATTGTAGCGGAAAATGGCTAGCTTGTGGGATAAAACGGTTGACAAAACCGTCTTTTTATGATAGATTGTAATGTTCAAGCTGCCGAGTTTGGTAGCCGCTGAAACAAGGAGCGATGACATGCGTCGTGACGGTACGTCTCTCATGGTTGTGCGCGAGAACGGTCTCAAGACCGAGGTTTTGGTCGATAAGGCCGAGTACAAGAAGGTGCTCAAGCACTGCAAGACGAAGAAGGGTGACGAGTTCTCGTACATGGGCACCAACAGCAACGGGCAGTCCTATCGCCTGATGCTGGGTCTCTCCACCCTTGCGGTCAGGTTTTGCGGCCACCGCTACATCCGCAAGGGTGCCAGCGAGAAGCTGCTGATAATAAACCAGTCGCCCAATTATTTCGATAAAAAAACAGCCTTCCTCATGA
>CAZDER010000072.1:0-4390 GCA_964504505.1 uncultured Gammaproteobacteria bacterium
CGAGGCTTTTAGCACATGAAAACCCTCTGCCAGCGCTTGCATCATGCCGTATTCGATGCCGTTATGCACCATCTTGATAAAATGTCCGGCACCCACTCCCTCAAAGAAACGATAACCGTCGGGCACGGCAACATCACGAAAAAGCGGTTCCAGTCGTTCAAAAATTTCCCGCTTTCCTCCGATCATGAGACAGGCTCCACTGCGTGCCCCGCTTGGTCCGCCCGAGACCCCTATATCGAGATACTCGATGTCTTTAGCCGCCAAACGTGTAGCTCGTGACACGTCATCTTTATAAAAAGAATTACCTCCCTCAATCACCGTGTCGCCTGCTTCCAAACACTCCATCAGACCTTCGTGACCAAACAACATCTCATCCACCGCTTGACCAGCCGGAACCATGAGCCACACGCATCGTGGAGCTGGTAACGCCGCCACTAATGCCTGCAATGTCCGAACTGGCTGGATTCCCTCTGACGCTAATGCCTCGGCTATGGCGAAAGTTCGATTATAGGTGACGACACTCCATCCATGTTCGTGTATATTCCGCGCTAAACCTGCGCCCATCTTGCCCAATCCGACGATCCCGACGACTTTGCGTGTGATCATAGTGAATGTGTAGAAAAGTGTGTATCTGCGGCACGTGCTGGCTCATCTGAATCAGGTGTATAGCTGGCTAATGGCATCGTGTTTTCTTGCCAGACAGCTTGGATCGAATCCACAAAACTCCACATTGAGCGCAACTCCTCTGTACCCACGAACAGCGTTTGATCGCCATGGATAGCATCGAGCAACACTTTTTGATATTCCTCGGTGTATTGCACACGTTTAGAGGCATCACGCAAGACAAAATCAAGCGCACGTTTTTCCATCTGCCAACCATGACCGGGCTGCTTGGCCCACCATTCGACCGTTATCCCCTCGATAGGTTCAAGCGTAATGATTAGCCGATTGCGATAATGCTCGCCCGGCGGACACAAACACACCGCTGGATGGCGAATCAGAATCTCGATGGCTTTGCGTGCTCGACCTAATCGTTTACCAGCCTCCATGCGAATCGGCACACCCTTCCAGCGCGATGTCTCCAAAGACGTAACTAACGCAAAAAACGTTTCCGTTTGCGAAGACCTCGCCACGCCCGCGATCTCTGTATAACCAGCATATTGCGCTCGAAAGGTTGAACGTCTCACCTCATCTGGATCCATGGGACGGAGCGAGGCTAAAAGCTCGGCTCGACGTGCACGAATCGCTTCGGCAGAAAACGAAGTCGGACATTCCATGGTGGTGAGTGCCAGCATTTGCAAGAGATGATTTTGTCCTACATCGCGCAACGTGCCGATTTTATCATAAAAATTGCCGCGCGACTCGACTCCGATTGACTCCCATAAACGCAAATGAATGCTCTCGATAAACGAGCGATCCCACACGCCCTCGAATAAATTATTACCAAAACGAAAGGCGAGAATATTACGGATCATCTCTTTGGCGAGATAATGCTCTATGCGATAAATCTGCTCTTCGTTAAACAGCTGGCTCATGAGCGTGTCGAGCCGTTCAGAAGTAGCGCTATCCATGCCAATCGGTTTTTCGACGAGGATACGCGTCCAACTCGCCTCTCCGCAAACAGTCGTCAAGCCAGAGCGCGATAAGTTGGTGAAAATCGGCTCGTATAGGTCTGGTGGCACAGCAAGATAGAATAAACTGTTCACACACACTTTCGCGTCTCCCTCGAGATGACCGAGCGCGTGAGCCAAGGGCTGATAATCCGCCAACACATCCGGCTGACCGCGCAAGTAGGAAAACAAACTAGCGAACGTACGCAACTCATCCCTAGTAACATGGAGTTCTGTTTGCTTGACGAGCAGTTCGACCACATAGGCTTGAAAGTCCGCATCCGTGAGCTCACGTCGCGAGAATCCCAGCACGCGAAACATAGGTGGTAATTTGCCAGCTATGAACAGTTGGAAAATAGCTGGCATGATCTTTTTAGCTACCACATCACCCGTAGCTCCAAAAATCACTAAAACCGTTGGATACGAAACGGTAGAAGTCAACATACGGCGCGAAGCCTAACAGAAAAGCCGCGCTCTGACGAACACGGCTTTCATACTCATTCTGACTGGCGTTTTAGACATCCAAGGCACGAATAATGGCGTCGAGCTTGGAGTTAATGACCTTGAATTGATCGGTCATGCTATTGTCATTGGAACGTTCACGAGGCGCATCGTTACCAAACGAACGTTTGGGCGCAGCATCATAATCATCCTTTTTGAAGCAAGTGCTGCAAAAAATAGGCTTTTTGCCGTTGGGCTTAAAAGGCACTTCACAGCGTTGACCACACTCGCTACAGGTCGCCGAGTGCATCATAGGTTTAGCCCCATCGCGTTCATACGCACCGCGTCCGCCGCCAAAAGACCCGCCGCCGCCAAACTTCTTTCCGCCCCGTGAACCACCGCCACCAGCATGCTTGTTGAACATATACAAGAGTTTTGCTATTTCGAATAAGAATTGGTGGAGAGCATAGCCGATTTTATAAGAAATGGCAATGGGAGGTAGGCATCCCCATTTGCCAAAAGAGTACACTCTAACATGAAGCTATCTACTTATCCGCCTCTGATCTATGCAAAAATTATCCTCCACATTGATAAGCGCGACCCTACTACTGTCTTTTTTCATGATGGCATCCGTGAGAGAAGTTCAAGCCAACGGTTTGATTAGTGCCGGTCTGGAGCAGGTTTGCGCGCTTACCTCGGCAGGAACTCAATGCTGGGGAAAAGGCGGCGATGACGTACACGCCTCATCGAGCAACATCCCTGTCACACTCACAGGAGTCCCGCGTGCCACGGCTCTCACGGTTGGCGGTCTGGGGGTTACCTGCTTTCTTGCTCCTCCAAAACCTGAAGCAGGCATCAAAAAGACGGGCAGCGATCTCTATTGTCGTGGCAGCAATCTTTATGGCCTCGCCAAAAGGCAATGGAACGTACAATGGATTTTTGGACACACCCGTATTCGTAGATATCTGGGATGTGGTGTATGAGCGTGATGAACGAGGAGCGCTCATCAAAAAAGATTGTAAACCCATCATCATCGAAAAAATTGGCGCAGCAGAAGCGCTATTGGTGGATCGCACATCCTAGTTCGTCTTGCGAACGGGACGGTCAAATTTTGTGCTGTGGTGACGATACTTATGACCAACTCGGCGACGGAAAAGGCTTAAAGGTTGATCTGACCAAAAAGAAGAAAACGACGACCTATTTGCCCGTGCAAAGTGCGGTTCCGATTGTTCGGTTCTAGTGAGAACCACGGAGAAAGAAAATGGACTTGACCCTATTTTCTATTTCCTTTCGCATGAGAAAACCTTTCCTTAAAGAATTGTTCGATTGAGGTACCGCTCGGAATGTGCATCTCATGAGCCAGCTTGTGACATACGGTGCAAGGCGACTCCAAGTTTTCTAGCGTATGAGGATTACCCGATACCTCACCATGCAGAAATTTTTCGAAATGAATGATGTGATGGGGTGGACCAGGAGCGTCACAGGAGTGGTTTGGTCGACCAAAATTTCTTCCTTGATCTCTTTCCAAGACCTGCCGTACGATCAGGTCTGGGATTCTACGCGAAACCTTGATATCACCATAATCCTCACGATTTCTCGCACGCTCTTTCCTTGCCATGAGCCGTGCTTTTCTTTCTTGTTCAGCCAAATCTTTTTTAGCCCTGCTGCTTAAACCAGTGAATGGGCTGCCTAGACTTTCGATATTCATAGAAAATAGAAAATGGGGTCGTGTTTTGATTGCCCTGGTCGCTCACGGAATTGATGACATGATACACGATGTTCTGGACATCGAAACGAAACTGACGAGCCATATCACATCTATTTTAGTCCACATCAGAAGAAAATAAAATGGACTTGACCCTATTTTTTCACACATGCGAATGTTAACCTTGCACAATAGAAGCGATGCGTGCGCCATTCGCATCTAGGAGAGCCTTTACCGAAATCTTTAACAGTGCAAAATCATCTTCTGCGCCCGTGTAGACGAACTGCGTTTCTTTCACTTTCTCATCAAGAATAAATTTCGCGACATACCCAAATGGAGGAACGCCCCCAGTCGGATAGCCTGTTAACTTCAATACTTGTTCTTTCGTCGCCATGGAGAGCTTGGGGAGTCCTAAGAGGATCTTCAGTCTATCCTTATCAAGCCGCGTGTCTCCCCGAAGAATAGTGACGTAAAGCCTCTCTTCACTATCGACAAGGCAGATATTTTTCACCACTTGACCTGGTTCAACTCCAAGCACTCGAGCCGTATCCTCTACTGAGTGACAGGATGCAGCAACTGATATGAATTCCGCTTGGATATTATTCAGTGCGAGGAACTGCCTCAACATTTCTTG
>CAZDER010000073.1:0-4311 GCA_964504505.1 uncultured Gammaproteobacteria bacterium
TAGGGTTTGGCGAAATAGGACGTTTTGGGCTGGAGCGTATATGGCAACAGGCTTAATGCCTATCTAAACGTCGCCCCGCCATGAACAACAATATCATCAACAGCACCAACCCCAACGTCCTCCATGGTATCACAAAAAAACGCAACTCGTCTGACGATGCTGCCTCCATCGCTCCATCTAACACCACACGCGCACGATATATGCCAAACGTAAACGGTCGCCATTCGCAACGCAATTCCCCAAGAAAGCCCTGTTCTGCGCACTCATCGCCCCAACGCAACTCAAAACGTCGCGATGAATTAGGCACAATACGCAAGGGCGTGGTGCTGTTTTGCAGATCGAGTGTGGTCGTCAACTGACCCAATACATTGCTAATAGCCACATGACCTTGCGGCAGCTCATGGCTCGCACCATCGTTACGCAGCACCGCCGAAAAAGCCATGGGCAGACGGTCAACCACGCGTGCACCGAGTCGCTCAAAAGCAGTTATGCGTAAGCTGTGCTTAATGTCTCCTGTGATTGTAGCAAACACCAGCACACCGACACGGCTGCCTAGAGCTACACCGTTGTCTCCATGTTTATCTTCATGATTAGCAAATACCACCGCTTGATACGCGCCAGGTGCTGCACTCTTTGGCGGACGAAGCTGAAAGACAATCGGTGCACTTTCGCCAGGCTTAAGTGTCACAGTTGAGCGATTAAGATAGAGCCAATTCGGTAAACCAGCCGTTTCGGTCACGGGTAAAAACGTCTGCCGACCGTCCTCGCCATTAGCTCGAAAACCTTGGAGCGTAAAAGTGTACGTTTCCTGCACTATTTCCGTGTTACGCAGCACAAACACGCTGGTAGCTAAACCCCCTGGCGCGGCGACAATGTCGAGAGTCGGCGGCTTAACCTCCATCGCGAACACAGGCGAAGCCAACCTGGCAAACAAGATAAAGCTGAATAAACGCGTGAATCCTGACATAAATACGAGGTACACCTGACTAATAATTGGCTGTCAATGTGGAATAAATCGTCTGTCCGTAAGTACCCGGCGGCGTTAGATCAGTAGTTGAGAGCTTAAACACCATTCCGACACGATCGCCTATGGCAAATGAGGCAGCGAAACTCTGTTCAATGGCACGCTGCGATGATGTCACGGCCGTATCTACTCCGGCTCCAAAGGCGTGCGTACCAGTCACGCTCATGCCGTATTCCTCGCTGCCAAGACTGACAGTGCCATCAACCACAGAAGCGATCGTTGTGGCGCCAGAACGCAATGAACCGTCACCCTGAATATAGACGGTATACCCATTCGTGGCCGTAGAACCCACAGATATCACAGCCACAGCTGTATTGTGTGCGAAAGCAGTGACGCTTCCAAACGCGATCGCCGCACTTCCAAGACGATACACATAATCATCCCCACCGCTCGGTGAAGCGTTCATGCTGTCTTGCGCTCCATCCCACCCATCAACGGTAACAATATTTGTCACGATCCCCGTCACGCGACCGACAGCCACTCGCTGTGCAAATCCCGCATTCTCGACCATAGCGAGATAGTCCCCCGCACTCAAATATCCCGCCGAAGCAACGGTCACCGTTTTTCCCATTTTAGAAAAAGCCGAATATGCTACCTGCGTAGCCGATTCCTGCGCACGAAACGTAAGTCCAAGTGCCTCCGGCGATGCTTCCGCCGCACGATATCCCGCCCTCGCTGCATACAAAATCCCCGTACCAGCGCCATCTGCAATCTGTCCCATACTGTCATTCAGTTGATAGCTAGCACTACTAGCAAAATCATCCCCGCCACTGTTAACGCTGTCCCAATTGATCTGAAAATTTGAACTCGACATCGATAAACTAGGCTGCGCCAGCAAGAAAAAGACCAAACACGCCAATACTAAAGCTCGCATATTTTATATCGTACCACATTTTCCAAAGTTTTTTGTCATATCAAACGTCTATCCCTTTCAATCATCCAATGTTAAGCTGCCTATCTATGTTAGACATCACTTTTATCACAGGCAATCAAAGTAAAGCCGATTATCTAGCCAAATATCTTGAGTTACCAATCAAACACGTCAAATGTGATTTGGATGAGATCCAATCTTTAGACTCGAGAGTCATCGTTGAGCATAAAGTAAAATAAGCCTATGCAAAAATTCAAAGTCCAGTCATCGTAGAAGATGTTTCGCTGGAATTTGCAGCGCGGAACGGATTACCAGGAACTTTCATCCGTTTTTTTCTCGATAACATCTCGCTTGAAACACTTTGCACGTTGCTTGATGGAAAAACCAAGCTAGCAACCGCACGCTGCGTGTTTGGATATTACGATGGACGCCGCTTGCAAATGTTCGAAGGCGGTATGGTTGGAGAGATAGCTACCACGCCCGCTGGGGAACAAGGCTTCGGCTGGGATAAGATTTTTATCCCAGCCGGTTTCGCTTGCACCAGAGCATCCCTCAACGAAACCGACTACCAAGCAACTTATACCCAGATCAAACCCTTCGCCGCCTTAAAAAAGTTCTTAACCACAACTGCGTAAGTCCGTTGACATCTTTGGTGTCAAGTCCGCGTTTTTTGGCTTTGTGCAGCCAAAAAACACCTGATAGCCACTGGAATCATACGACGAACCTCCAAAGATCGTACTACGACAAATTTGATTTTAGACGTCTAGCGCACTTTTTTCAGCTTCCACAACCTAATCTTCCACCTCCCTCTTAAAAACCCCGTGTAGACGATTTTATGGGCGTCGTAAAATATATGGAAAAAACGCCTTTCAAAACACCCCTTTGTGTCGTAAAATACTTTAGCTCTAAAAAAACCGAGGTATTTTCTAGCGTTTACCAACTTTAGGCGTCGCACAATAATGTTTCACGTGAAACATTCCTAAAAAACACCTTAAAAACAGGTCTTCATTTAACGACGCTAGAGCGTTGAAGAGTTGTTCTCTCACTCAAAATAAGCTATTGTTTCACGTGAAACAATAGCTTATTTCTGTGGATAACTTACCAGCCAGTTTTCTCGAGGTTACCTTTTTAGCTGTTCTTAAAAACCAAACGCCGAGAACCGCGCCTTAAGAGTTCTCTGGTTTCTGCGCACTTTGTTGTAGCTTAGCGCACAGCCTTGCGTGCACTTTAGAAAGTTAAGCTATTGTTTCACGTGAAACAATAGCTTATTTCTGTGGATAACTGTATCAAGTCTCATTCAGTCTTTTACACATCTAGACACTTATGAGGCAAACCAGAAATGCCCCATGGAGCTAAAACGCGAAACACACTAGCCTCGCAATAACAAAAAAGATTACTCAAGCTTGAAATACTGAAGGGTATTTAAGCTATTGTTTCACGTGAAACAATAGCTTATTTCTGTGGATAACTTTCCTACGCAGTCAAACACGTCTCAAATTTATTCCGTCTTTCTGCATGGGGTTTTCGACAGGACGACTGACGAAAGAGAGAGTCTATCGCAACCAAGCATGGAAACGAGTATGCGTCAGACGCCCTTACACGAGCGCCCGACACGACGAGGCGCGTCAGACGAGCGAGACAAATAAGCTATTGTTTCACGTGAAACAATAGCTTATTTTGAAAATCTCAAAATTACGTTTTGCCTTATCTTAGCGATATTTTAAAGCGTATGCGTCGTATAATAATGTTTCACGTGAAACAATAGCTTATTTCTGTGGATAACTTGACCCCAAAATCAAGGATGGCTCTGCCCAAAAAGATACTAAACGCCTGTCTAGACAGTGACAGTTCACCGACAAACACGATCACGCCAGCGTATTGGTTCACGTGAAACAATCACAAACCCCGCCTCTCGTGAGAGGCGGGGTTTGATGGTGGACCGAAGGAGATTCGAACTCCTGACCTCTGCAATGCGAATGCAGCACTCTACCAACTGAGCTATCGGCCCAAAGCTGTTTTGCAGTTAAGCTATTGTTTCACGTGAAACAATAGCTTATTTCTGTGGATAACTCCGACAACTACTCCATACTTATTTACGAGTTTAGTGCCTTTTTTCACGTGAAACGCCCACAATCACTTCTGCACAACTTATCCACAGGTAGACATTAAGCGTCGCAAAATATATAGAGGCTTCACGTGAAACAATAACCAAAGCACGGTCATCATTCCACATGGCGTTCCCAAGTGGAGTCGAACCACTGTCTAGGGCTTAGGAGTCCCTCGTTCTATCCATTGAACTATGGGAACAAGTGTCGTAAAATGTAAAAGTACCTATCCTGACCTCAAAAAGGAGTATAGTGGGGCAACCTATCTACGTCAACGCACGTCTTGGCAGCTCCCACCACAGTTTTAGCCA
>CAZDER010000074.1:0-4239 GCA_964504505.1 uncultured Gammaproteobacteria bacterium
TCGTGCCCAAACTGATTTGGAAGATTTTAAAGCATTAGAAACATTATTAGTGGATGGACGAAAGACTGAAGGTGACGACAGCGGTTTGCCGTTTGAGTTGCAAGTGAATGTCAACGCAGAGCTAGCGGCTATCATGCAACGACAAACAGAGCGAGGTCAGGCGATTGCAGCAGAAAACACAACCATCGCACAGCTTAAAACCGTGCGCGGGTATAACGATCCAAAACCTATCGCTATGGCATCGAGACCTGAAAAAAACGAACCAGTTGCAGCCAATACGGTGGGTGGTGGCAAGGAACCAGAGGGAGTACTGGCAGGTAATACTGGATGGCAGGGAATGAAACGCGGATTTCAAGAGATTCTTGGTGCGTTTGGCATCAATTTTGGAAAAAAAGGTTAACGAGTGTAAGTGAGTGGTTATTTTTTCTCTTTGCGCGTCGCTAATAATTCCACCGCCATCTCAACTGTCACTGCTTCTGGCTTAACATCTTTTGGCAAGGTGGCATTGGTACGGCCGTGTTTTACATACCAGCCAAACTTGCCATGATGGAGCGTGATTGGCTTTTTGTCCTTTGGGTGTGAGCCGACTGGTTTGCTTACTCCGCCGCCGCGCACGCCTTTAGGTATGGCGAGCAACTCAAGCCCGCGTGCCAAGGTGACCGTGAACACATCGTCTTCAGCTTTGAGCGAGCGAAACTCGCCATCGTGTACGATATATGGACCAAAGCGTCCCAAGCCAGCGCGGACTTCTTTTTGACTATCCGGATGCAAACCCAAAAGACGAGGTAGGGCTAAAAGTGATAAGGCTTTTTCACGATTCAACTGGTCGAGCGGAATGTTCTTTGGAATGCTGACACGTTTAGGTTTCTTGGTTTTTTTGCTTTTTTTATCCTCTTCTGGCGGATCTTCGCCTAACTGCAAGTACGCTCCATAACTGCCAGTGCGTAAGTATATTTGTTCGCCGCTGCTTGGGTCTTGTCCTAATGTCGTTGGTCCCTGTTGGGCTTTTGCGAGCAGAGCGTCAAGACTGGCTTGCGTCAAATCTCCAGGCGTTACGTCTTCAGTAAAAGTGGCTTTGACGAGTGTGTGATGAGTTGGATGCGGAGCTTCGACATAGGTACCAAACTTGCCGACGCGCACGATGGCACTCGGCACTTGCGGCAGTAAGATACGGCGGTTATCAATTTCATCTGCGCGGTTTTTAGCTTCGAGCTGCACACGCGCACTTAAGCCTTGTTCACCAAGATAGAAGCCGCGCAAGTAGGGGAGCCACTCGAGCTCGCCGTCGGCAATCTCATCCAGATGCTTTTCCATGCCCGAGGTAAACGTTGCGTTCACTAGATCAGAGAAATGTTGTTCCATGAATTGCGTGACGGCAAAGCCTGTGAAGGTGGCAGCGAGCGCGTTGCCTGTTTTGCGTACATAGGCTCGATCAACCAAGGTGCCGATGATGCTAGCATAAGTACTTGGTCGGCCGATGCCCTCTTTTTCCATCCATTGGATCAAGCTGGCTTCGGTAAAACGCGCTGGTGGCTTGGTTTCGTGACCTTCGGCTGTGGCCTCGAGACAGCGGACGGATTCTCCAGCAGATAATTTTGGTAAAAGACGTTCGCGATCACCGAGCGCGCCTTCGATATCTTCTTCACCCTCAACGTAGGCGCGTAAAAAACCTGGAAAGACAATTTTGAGTCCCGTGGTTTGAAAAGTGTAGCTGGCAACTTGAAACAAAACGCTCATCTGGAGTTGCTGGCTGTCAGTCATTTGCGAGGCTAGCGTGCGCATCCAAATCAGTTCGTAGACATTGCGTTCAGCACCGCTCAAATCAATTTGAGGTGGAGGAATGAGGGCTAAACTTGGACGAATAGCCTCATGCGCTTCCTCGGCACCTTTAGTTGAACTCGTGTAATAACGGGGGCTGGCTGGTACGAACTCGGCGCCAAAACGCTCACTGACCATGCGCCTGGTGGCGGCGATTGCATCGGCTGACAACGCCACTGAATCGGTACGCATGTATGTGATGTAACCATGTTCGTAGAGGGTTTGTGCAATACGCATGGTTTCTTTGGATGAAAGTCCGAGTTTACGATTAGCCTCTTGCTGCAAGGTCGAGGTGATAAACGGTGGCGGCGGACGGCGCACTACAGGCTTCTCGGTTACCTCTGTCACTGTCCACGGATTGGTTTTAACTTCTACACTCACGCTTTCGGCGCGGATTTCATCAACTAAGGCAACCTTGCTATCTGTTTTGAGTTGACCGGTAGTCTCATCAAAATCCTTGCCAGTCGCGATGCGTTGTGCGCCGATAGACACGAGTTTAGCTTGACAGACTCCTGTTTGCGCTTCGAGCTCGGCGGTTATATCCCAATAGCCAGATGTTTTGAAAGCAATGCGGGCGCGTTCACGATCAACGATGGCTTTTAACGCTGAAGATTGCACGCGACCAGCCGACAAACCATAGGCGATCTTTTTCCAAAGAATGGGCGAGATAGTGTAGCCCACCAAGCGATCTAAGATGCGCCGCGTTTCTTGAGCGCGGACTAGACGTTCGTCAAGTGCGCGTGGATGTTCGAGCGCGGCTTGGATAGCCTGCTTGGTGATCTCGTGGAAAACCATGCGCTGCACCGGCACCTTGGGTTTTAAGACCTGCAATAAATGCCAGCTGATGCTCTCACCTTCGCGGTCTTCATCAGTCGCCAAGTAAAGCGTGTCAGCTTCTTTGAGGGCAGCTTTGAGTTCGCTAACGGTCTTGGTTTTGCGTTTAGGCACGACGTATAACGGTTCAAAATCCTGCTCGACGTTGACGCCGAGCTGCCCCCAGGCAGTTTTTTTGTGGATCGCTGGAACCTCACTGGATGATTCTGGTAAATCGCGCAGGTGTCCCATTGAGGCGAGGACTTTATAGTCTGGACCAAGAAACTTACGGATGGTTTTGGCTTTGGTAGGGGATTCTACAATGACAAGATGCATAATATTTTTAAGAGATTGAGACCCATGTTTGTCCGCCGAGATGTTGGACTAGACCCTTGAGTTCGAGGATGGACAACTGGGATGATACATGGGCAATCGAGATTTTGGCGAGGCTGGCTAAGGCATCAATATGGATGGGTTGGCTAAGATGAGCCAAAAACTCATCATCTTGCGGACTTCTCGGTAGCTCGCTTCTAGCCTTCGCGACCAAGTCTGGACGATCGAGGGCAAGAGCGTCAAGTATGTCTTGCACACCAGTGCATGGTCGTGCCCCTAATTTGAGCAGATGATTAGTCCCTTCGGACTGCTTGCTCCAGATGGGACCTGGCACTGCCAAAACTTCGCAATTTTCTTCGAGTGCCAGCTTGGCGGTGATAAGCGAGCCGCTCTTTAGAGCAGCTTCGACTACGACTGTTGCCAAGGTAAAACTAGCAATTAGGCGATTACGTATGGGAAAGAGATGCTTAAGTCCAGGTGTGCCAGGTGGAGATTCGCTAAGCAAACCACCGCCTTGGTCTAGGATTCTGTGTGCCAGATGCAGGTGTTCGCTTGGGTAAATAGACGCTTCATCGAGACCAGTAGCAAGAAAAGCGAGGGTAGCTCCACCCGCGTCGAGTGCCGCGGTATGTGCGACGCCATCAATCCCAATGGCTAGCCCAGATACGATACATAACCCGCCTGCTGCAAGCGGCGTAACAAGTTCTCGAGTGGTATGCGTGCCATAGCTCGTAGCGCGGCGCGTGCCGACCACAGCGATGGCTGGAGCGAGCGAGATAGCACCGCGTACGAATAAAACCTCGGGCGGATCGCTGGAACGGCGTAAAAGATCAGGAAAGATTGGATCATCGGGTAAAAGTACGCTGATCGAGGCGTGTTCGAGTTGTTCGATGAGACGCAACGGTTCGCACTGTGCGCGCCAAACGATAAAAGCGTCCACCACGCTATCGGGCAGAGAAGTTGAACCTAATAGGGCTGATCGTTTGGCTTGCCAAGCAACTGCATACGAGCCGCAGAGTTGTTTTAGGAGACGCAAACGTCGGCTGCCGAAGCCAGGGAAGTGTGCCAGACAGATTTTAGCCAAACGTTCTTGGTCGAGGAGCATACATACTCCGTTCCATGAAATAGGGTGAGGTGTCAAGGGTGACGAAAGCGTTTGGGGCTGCTACACTTTCAAACGATGTTTAAGAATCCAGTGCCTTCGCTCGCGGCTAATTTTGTATAATCGGTGGATGAGCGTCGTATGCATCATCAAACGTACCTAGTTGGTGCATT
>CAZDER010000075.1:0-4213 GCA_964504505.1 uncultured Gammaproteobacteria bacterium
AGTCTCGTCTGGCTTTAGTTATGTCGGCCAAGATCGCTCTTTCAAATGGTCTGCATTTACTTGGCATCCCCACGCCCGAGGAAATGTGATAAGCTAAAATCGTTCGCCCCTTAACGACTCGTTCTTTTTTGAAACACACACGCGTGTAGGGCGGCTTTTATATGTTTCAGAAATCAACTAACGGCTCATCCTCTCAACCCACGATCATTGCGCGTGGCGTAACGCTTGAGGGCAATTTTCAAGGTCAAGGTGATGTTGTGGTCGAGGGGCAAGTCAAGGGCTCGCTCACGACCACAGGCTCGCTCACGGTCGGTCCAGAAGCCGTGATCGAAGCCGAAGTGCGGGCTGCCGAAGCCTCGATAGCTGGCACTGTGCAGGGCAATATGACGATCACTAATCGTTGCGAAGTACGCTCTACGGCTAAATTGATTGGCGATGTGACAGCGCAAGTGATCGCGATCGAGGCGGGCGCATCTTTTCAAGGACGTTTGATCGTCGGGACTAAAGCCACCGAAGCAAAACGTGTGCCGGTCGGAGAGCGGAGCGTCGCTCGAGCTTCGGTGTAGATAACAGACGTACGTGTTTATGAACCCTGATTTTGCTTATGTATATGATGAAATACTGTCTGATAAGCGTTTTACACGCGACGTGGAGCAGATCGAAAACGAATTGGCGAGGCGGGGCATAGAGGGTAGTACCGTTAAAGCCTCGGTGCTCTGCGAAGCCAAGCAAATCGTGAAACAGTTTGTGCGTCAAAGCGTGAAAAATGTGGTTCTAGTCGGTTCTGATCACTTGTTGCAGGCTATAATCGAGCTGCTACCTGAAATAGACGTCACTCTAGGGTTCTTGCCAGTCGGACCATCGCTTATCGGCGGTCTGCTCGGGATTCCCTCTGGTCCAAAGGCAGTGGATGTGATTGCGGCGCGCTTAGTCGAGAACCTCGATTTAGCCCAAATCAACGATCGACCTTTTTTGTTCGAGGTGACAGCCCCTGATACGTTAGCTGGTATTGATGTTCATGGAGAATATCGTCTGCGTCCATCGGTGCGTGGAGCTATCGCGATTCGGAATCTGGCGAGCGGTGGCGAGGGCGGCGGCATATCTAATCCTGTCGATGGGATGTTGGAGATCGTGCTCCAAGCCGAAGCGCAAACGGAGAGCAAATGGGGTTGGAGAAAAAAGACGCTGACAGAAACCAAGGTTTTTTTAGCTACAGGCACTATGCAGGCTGCCGAACCATTTCGAGTTTTCATTGATGGTCAGGCTTATACCGGCGCACTCTTCACTTTTTCGATTTTACCTAAGAAAATTCAGCTGATCACGGGTAAACGCTTGTCAGATTAAACCTGTCTTGATATTCTCGAACGTGCTCGATCTATGCAAATGAGGGGCGAGTGGCGAAATTGGTAGACGCACTACCTTGAGGTGGTAACGCCCGTAAGGGTATGAGAGTTCGAGTCTCTCCTCGCCCACCACTTGCACAGATCGCGGACGCTTAGCTCAGTTGGTTAGAGCGTCTCGTTTACACCGAGAAGGTCATAGGTTCGAACCCTATAGCGTCCACCACACAAACTTCTCTCCTGTGAATGGAGGGATTTTTGTTTTTGGATGAAAGACGCTTGTTTATTATGGAGAGAAAGCGATATGATGTGATCGGATATCATTGAAGAGAAATAATATGGAAGGCAACAAGTCTAAGGAAATAATTATCTACCAAGGCGAAGACGGTCAGCCTTTGTTTGAGGTACGTATAGAAAATGAGACTGTTTGGCTGACACAGACTCAACTGGTAAAGCTTTTTCAATCTAGTAAAGCGAATGTCAGTGAGCACGTTAAACATATTTTTGAAGAGAGAGAACTGGAACGAGAGGCAGTTGTTCGGAATTTCCGAACAACTGCCTCGGATGGCAAAAACTACGATATTGAGCACTATAATCTGGATATGATTATAGCACTTGGCTATCGCATTAAGTCGTCGGTGGCTACTCAATTCCGCCAATGGGCAACCGCACGACTCAAAGAGTACATGGTCAAGGGTTTTACGATGGATGACCAACGGCTTAAAGAACTTGGCGGTGGCGGATACTGGAAGGAGCTACTTGCTCGCGTTCGCGACATTCGTGCGAGTGAAAAGATTTTTTATCGCCAAATCCTAGATATTTATGCCACCAGCATTGATTACAACCCCAAGGACGATGCCTCGATAGAGTTTTTCAAAAGAGTGCAAAACAAAGTGCATTTTGCCGTCCAAAACCTAAACGTAAACAATAGTTACGATTAAACCTAGTATGTTGCGTTTTGATGATCCTGCCGCCTTCGTGAAGGGTGCTACGCTTTCGGTGCGCAAAGCTTGGCAGGTGTTGGGAATTGTGACGGTAGGCGATCTGTTGCTGACGCTGCCTCGTCGTTATGATGATTTTTCTAAAACCGTTGCCATTCGCGAGGCGCATGATGGTGATGTGGTGACTATCCGCGGTAGGGTAGTGCAGCTAAAAAAACTGCCTACGTTCCGTCGGCGTATACAGATTACGCGTTTGACGCTCGAGGATGGGAGCGGCAAAATTGCAGCCAATTTTTTCAACCAACCGTGGATGGAAAAAGAATTGCTTGTGGGCGAAGAGCTGTTTTTGTCAGGCAAGATCAAAGTTGATCCGCCTTACGGCAAGAGTTTGGTGCATCCGCTCTGGGAACGGGCGAACGCAGATACCGTAGCAGTCGGAAAGCTCGCGCCAGTGTATGGTCTGTCAGGCACGTTGGCTCAAAAAACCTATCGGCGTTTGTTGGCGGTGGCGCTTAGTGAAGCTGTTATACCCGATGACGAGTTGCCTGACACCGTTAGAGACGCACAAGTGCTTTTACCTTTGGTCGAAGCCTTACGGGCACTGCATCTACCCGTGGATATGGCCGAAGCCGAGGCGGGACGTAAGCGATTAGCTTTTGATGAGTTGCTCACCTATCAACTGGCGCTGCAATCAATCAAACGTACCACTCAAGCAAGCGGCGCGCCGAGCATCCCTTTTGATCCAGTTTTTGCCAAGAAGTTTGTGGAGCATCTGCCTTATCCTCTCACTGGCGATCAAAAACGCGCGGCTTGGACAACCTTGCAAGACTTAGAAAAATCCACACCAATGCGGCGTTTGTTACAGGGTGATGTTGGTTCAGGAAAAACGGTGGTGGCGGCTTTCTTGGCTGCCTCGGTGCAGCGTGCGGGTGCGTCGGTTGCTTTTTTAGCTCCGACGGATATTCTGGCGCGCCAACACGCCGAAACTTTACGTCTATTCTTTGCGGCGTGGCATATCCCACTCATATTAGTCACACGGACAGAAAGACGGGCTTTTTTTGATGGCGCAAGTGAGGAGTTAGGCAAAGCCGAAACAGAGGCGCGCATTCAAGCTGGTAATGTTGTTTTGGTAGGCACGCACGCTCTCTTGGAGGCTAAACGTATTCCAGCCGATATGGCACTCGCGATCGTGGATGAGCAGCACCGTTTTGGTGTAGCGCAGCGCGAGCTCCTAGCTAATCCAACACGTCCAGATGGGTTAATCCCTCATCTACTGTCAATGACTGCTACTCCGATTCCGCGTTCATTGGCTTTGACCATGTACGGCGATCTTGATATCTCGCTCATTCGCGAAAAACCCAAAGGTCGAGCAACGATCGTGACACGGGTCTGCCAAGGGCTTGAACGTGAAGATGGCTACGCCGCCATGCGAGCAGCCGTCACGAGAGGGGAGCGTGTCTTCGTGGTTTGTCCGCTGATTGACCCTTCGGATGTACTGGGAGTCAAGTCCGTGATGGAAGAGCTCAAACGCTTAGGAGCAGGTCCGCTCCAAGGTCTGGCGATCGGGGTTGTGCATGGACGGCTCAAATCGAACGAAAAAGATGCGGTCATGCAAGCGTTCGTAAAAGGCGATGTGCAGGTTTTGATCGCCACTTCCGTGATTGAAGTCGGCATCGACATTCCGCAAGCCACCGTCATCGCTATTGAAGCCGCCGAACGTTTTGGTCTCGCGCAACTTCACCAGTTGCGTGGTCGAGTTGGTCGTTCCACTTTACCTAGCCAGTGTTTTTTGTTCACCGATATCGAGGGTGCCGCGCTTGATCGACTGCGCCTTCTAGAGAAACATCAAGATGGCCTCGAGCTAGCTGAAGAAGACTTAAAACTGCGTGGAGCGGGCAATCTAGTCGGTCTTGATCAAAGCGGCGGACAAAT
>CAZDER010000076.1:0-4098 GCA_964504505.1 uncultured Gammaproteobacteria bacterium
TCCTTTTAGTCTACCACGAATTTCGATAATCCGTTCAGCGATGGGTGGATAATCAAAAATCAGACTCGCTGCACAGATCGCCTCGGCTCCTGCCATTAAGATGCGTGGGAGAGTTATGTCAGTCACGCCACCATCGAAAGCGATGACGGGATGGCGTTCTATCTTTGACAATTCTTGCACGGTTTTAAGCGCAGTTGGAATCAAGCTTTGTCCACTGCGTCCCGGCTCAACACCTAAGACGAGTACGCGATTGAGCTCACGCAAATATGGCTTGAGTCGGTCGAGCGGTGTCGATGGAGCGATGGCCAAACCGACTTGATAGCCGTGTTGTTTGACTCGTTGAATCAAAATGTGATGATCAATCTCTGCCTCGATGTGCCAGATGAGGCGTTGCACATTAGTGACAGCTTGCCATGCCTCGATGACGCGCGCCGGATCCGCCACCATGAGGTGTAGCTCGAGCGCGCTTTGAATCGGCCACGTTTCAAGCATGACAGGATCTGTCCAGCAAGTGTTGGGGTAGATGGTGTTATCGAGAATGTCGAGCTGGATCCACTCAACCAGACCGTCAATCAGTTCCAGACGTTCACGAAACGTCTGCTCGTCTTCACAGAGCAGCGCGGGGATGAGTTCAGGAACCATATTCGTCGATTTCCGCGATGCGTCGTGCTCGTTTGCTATCTTCGTCGGGAGTAGCGGCGAGCCAAGCTTGAATGATTGCCTTAGCTTGCGCCTCGTCGAGCAGGTTAGCGCCGAGACAAGCGATGTTAAGATGGTTATGTGCTTTGGCAAGACTCGCTTCTTCGACGGTGTGTATGGCTCCAGCCCGCACGCCCTTAAAGCGATTAGCGGCAATCGCCATTCCAATACCGGAGCCGCAAATGAGCACGCCGAGCGCGTTATATGTGGCTACCTGTTTGGCAACGGCTTGCGCTGCCACAGGGAAATCAATTATTCCGTCTGTGTCGAGAGGCGGGGTTAAGTCGTGGACTTCATAGCCTTGCGTGCGTAAAAAAGGCAACAGAGCTTGAACGAGCGATAGTCCGCGATGATCGGCGGCAATATAGATGATATGCATACGTTGAAAGCGTAGCATACCGAGCAGGTTTTGCCTTGACCAAAGCCAGCCTACGTCGCATGCTAGCGAAGCATTTTTTGTCCTATGTCTACGCCATCTTCTCCAGCACAACCGTCTTTATTTGCTAAACTTGAGCAAGAAATACTGGAGCTTTGGAAAAAGGAACACGTATTTCAGCGTTCGATCGAGGAACGCCCAGATAGCAAGGGTTATGTGTTTTACGATGGTCCACCATTTGCCACGGGCTTGCCGCATTACGGTCATCTGTTGCAGTCCGCCATCAAGGATGCCGTGCCGCGTTATTGGACAATGAATGGTTATCGTGTGCCGCGACGTTGGGGTTGGGATTGTCATGGCTTACCGATTGAGAACCTGATCGAAAAAGATCTCAAGTTACGCTCCAAGCGTGATATCGAAGCGTTTGGGATCGGCAAATTTACCGATGCTTGCCGTCAATCCGTGTTTACTTACGAACATGAATGGGAAAAATATGTTGAACGTCTAGGCCGTTGGGTAGATTTTAAGCGTTCGTACAAAACCATGGATAATGACTATATCGAATCGGTGTGGTGGGTGTTTTCGGAACTTTACAAAAAAGATTACGTCTATAAAAACGTGCGCGTCTCGCTCTACTGTCCGCGTTGCGCTACGCCGCTGTCCAATTTTGAGGTGGCGATGGGCAACTCGTATGTTGAACACGAGGATCCAGCCGTGTTTATCAAGTTCCTCGTGGTTGGCGAGGAAAAGACATTTTTTGTCGCTTGGACAACGACGCCGTGGTCTGTGCCTGGGATTACAGGGCTTGCCGTTCATCCAGAGCTGATTTATGTGGCGGTGAAACTTGCCTCGACTGGGGAGACGTTAATTTTTGCCGAGGCTCGTCAATCGGATGTGCTTCAGCATCATGTCCTCCCCCTTACCAAGGGGGAGTTAGAGGGGGTAGGAGGGGAACATGAGGTTGAGATTGTTGGTCGTTGGCAAGGCAGCGAACTGGTTGGTAAACACATAGAAGTGCCTTATCACTTTTTGCCGGTCGAGGGTGATGCCTATCGAGTCGTAGCCGGTGATCATGTGACAGCCGAGACTGGTACGGGGGTTGTGACCACGGCACCGGCATTTGGTGAAGATGACTTGATCGTTGCTCGGAAGAACGACTTACCGCTTTTATTTACGCTCGACGAAGAAGGTCGGATGGTGGCAGAGTGCGGAGCTTTGGCTGGCATGAAGGCCAAAGACGCCGATCAACCTATTATCGAGGATTTGCGTCGTCGCGGTCTTTTATATCGCGAAGAGCGCATCACTCACAGCGTGCCTATCTGCTATCGCTGCGCTACGCTCTTGCTCTACAAGGCGCAACCAGCATGGATTGTAGATATTACTAAGCTGAAACCAAAGCTCCTCAAAACGGCGAGTAAAATCAACTGGCATCCCGATCATTTTAAGGAGGGGCGTTTTGGTAAGGGTCTCGAGTCGGCACCCGATTGGAATATCTCGCGCAGTCGTTATTGGGGTGCGCCGATCCCGGTCTGGGAATGTAAGGATTGCGGTAAACGCACAGTGATCGGATCGGTCGCCGAGCTGGCTAAACTGGCTAAAGCAGGTCAGGTCGTGAAAGGCATGGATTTACATCGTCCCATGATTGATGAGATCAAGCTGCCGTGTGCTTGCGGTCAAGAGCAGTCGCGTGTACCCGAAGTGTTTGATTGTTGGCTCGAATCTGGGAGTATGCCGTTTGCCTCGCTCCACTATCCGTTTGAGAATAAGACGTGGTTTGAGAATAATTTTCCCGCTGATTTTATTGGTGAGGCGCAAGATCAGACGCGCGGGTGGTTTTACACACTTCACGTTTTGGCGACAGCGTTGTTCGATAAGCCAGCCTTTAAGAATGTGATCGTGACGGGCATGATTCTTGCAGAAGATGGACGCAAGATGTCGAAAAGCCTCAAAAACTATCCCGATCCATGGAAGGTGTTCGAGCAGTATGGGGCGGATGCACTACGTTATTACCTGTTTAGCTCACCTGTGCTGGAGGCAGACGCCTTAAACTTTTCTGAACGCGATCTACAAAGCGTGGTGCGGGGTTTCTTGAACTTAGTTTGGAATGTTAAAGTTTTTTATGAAACGTATGCACCGCATCGTTTAGCGTTGACCATGCCGCGGAGTGCACACTTACTCGACCGTTGGCTGTTTTCGCGTTTGAGCGAGCTGACGCAGGAGATGACCAAGCAGATGAATGCCTACGAGCTAATGCGCGCCACCCGGCCATTGCGTGAGTTTGTGGACGATTTGTCGACGTGGTGGTTGCGTCGCTCGCGCGAACGTATCAAGTCGGATAATGAGTTTGAGAAATTGGATGCACTACGAACGTTGCGAGAAGTCTTGGAAGAGCTGGCTAAACTCATGGCACCATTTACGCCGTTCATCGCCGAGAAAGTCTATCAAGATATTGGCGGGCAAAAAACCTCGGTGCATCTGGAACGCTGGCCTAAAGTCGAAACCCGGCTGATTGATCCGCGTCTGACTGCCGATATGACGTGGGTGCGAGCCGTGGCTTCGCGCACGCATGAGCTACGAGCCGAAGCTAAAGTCCCGGTGCGTCAGACGCTCTCATCGCTTACGATCACGCTGCGTGAAGCGAGCGAGGTTGCCCGACTGATACAGCAGGGCGACTTGCTAGCAATCTTACGCGACGAAGTGAATGTCGAGGAGGTAAAAGTGGTGTCAAGTCCGCTTGAGAGAGCGGACGCTTGGCAAGCCAAGCTTGATACGGTGATTACGCCAGCCCTACGTCAAAAAGGCATCCGCCGCGAGTTTATCCGCCACGTCATGCACGCGCGCAAAGAAGCTGGTTTAAGACCAGTTGATCGTATTCGAGTGCAGATTATTCTTCCGCCAGGCGAAACGCGCAGCGTACTTGAGACTGATCTTGAAACACTGGCTCGCGATATGCGCGCCGAAAGCGTCATGTTTACCGAAATATTTCCTGTCGAAATGTTAATCACCCAAACCGTTGAGGTGAA
>CAZDER010000077.1:0-4086 GCA_964504505.1 uncultured Gammaproteobacteria bacterium
ATGCCTACGAGCCCTCCGGGAATCAGGAGTGGTGCATTGGTAACTTGACTTCACCCCACCCACCCTTTATTCATACCTCAAAGCCTCAATCGGGTTCAAGCTCGCTGCTTTTCTGGCGGGATAATAGCCAAAAATGATGCCAATAGCGGCAGATACCGAGAACGCTAGCAGTACGCCGTTCCAAGGCAGTATAAACGTCCAGCCCGCTTGAAAATGGTTGATGACTTGGATCGCGATGAACGAAAGAGCAAGACCAACTGCTACGCCAATAGCTCCTCCCAAAATCGTGAGCACCGAGGCTTCAACTAAAAATTGACCAATGATATCGCGCCTTGTCGCCCCCAAAGCCTTGCGCAAGCCGATTTCCTGCGTGCGTTCCGTGACCGTTACAAACATGATATTCATGATGCCGATGCCACCAACTACGAGCGAAATAGCTGCAATCGACCCTAACAATATCTGCAACACATTCCCAATCACTGCTACATTGCGCGCCGCATCTTCTGCCGAGGCTACTCGAAAATCATCTTTAGCCAGATCGCCTTGCGGATTATCAAGTTTGTGGGTTTGACGTAACACTTCACGGACGCGGTTTTTGGTTTCATTGAGCGTTAAACCGCTGGTTGTGAGCGACAAGAAGTTGACCCGCGTTCGACCCGTGAGATCCAAAGTCGTAGTCACTGGCAAATAAACTTGATCATCAAGATTACTAAAAAAGCGCGTGCCCATCGGTGCCAGCACGCCTATGACCCGAAAAGACTGGCGACCGACTTTGATAGAACGACCGAGCACATCGCTGTCTCCAAATAGTTTCTTGACCACGTTCGTACCTAATACAACGACGCGACTATGCGCCTCCACATCTTCTTCCGAGATAAATCGTCCAACAGCAAAGCGATAGTTCATTATTTCAGCTTCATCGTGACCAGTGCCGACTACTTGTGCATATTTTGATAAGCCTGCATACGTCACGATGTCGTTAGTAATGAGCGTCGGATGAGCCAACTTGACCCAACTCTGACGATGCAATGTGCGTGCGTCCTCATATGTTAACGATTGTTTGATCGAACGCGAGGGCGGTCCGCCATGGGTTTGATCGCCTCGACCCGGTGCCACAAATACGATATCGCTGCCGAACGAGGCTACCTGCGATAACAAAAACGCTTGTGCCGATTGACCAATCGCGAGTGTCAAGATGACCGAGGCAATGCCGATCACAATTCCGAGCATCGTCAAAACAGCTCGTGCTTTGGTACGCAGGAGGCTAAGTATGGAAAGCTTAAAAATATCAGGAATGGTCATATTTAGAGCTTTTACATTTCAGTTCATCTCTTCATGTTCCCCTCCTTACGAAGGAGGGGTTAGGGGAGGTGAAGCCTGGATTAAACTCCTCCGACACCACCCCCTCTAACTCCCCCTTCGTAAAGGGGAGAACATGAAAAAAAGTCCTAATGTCACTCTTTTCTTAATGCCTCGATCGGACGCAAAGCTGCTGCTTGGCGGGCGGGAGCGTAGCCAAACAGCACGCCAATAATGGACGACATCAACACCCCAAGCAGCACGCCTCGCGTAGAGACCTCAAATGTCCAACCACTTTGAAAAGTATTGATCAACCCAATCGAGAGCCACGTCAAACCAATACCGATCGCAACTCCCAAAATGCCGCCGAGCGTGGTCAGAAACACGGCTTCGACCAAAAACTGGCTCAAAATATCCCGTTGCCGCGCTCCAATCGCTTTACGCAAACCAATCTCACGTGTGCGTTCTGTGACTGCCACATACATGATATTCATGATGCCAATACCACCGACGACAAGCGAGATAGATGCGATAGACGTAAGCAAAATCTGAAGAATGTTAGCGATATCGCTCGCACTTTTGACCGCATCCGCTTGAGTTGTGACTCGAAAATCATCATCTTGCGCCTTTTCAATCCGATGCGCATCACGCA
Organism: uncultured Gammaproteobacteria bacterium; assembly: GCA_964504505.1. GTDB lineage: Bacteria > Patescibacteriota > Patescibacteriia > 2-12-FULL-60-25 > 2-12-FULL-60-25 > JAGOUY01. The sequence continues at coordinate 1,952 of CAZDER010000077.1, forward strand.
CCACCTGCTGAATTAAACGCTTAACTTGCATGAGCGGCAACGTAGAACGAATGGAGAGGCTGGAAAGATATTTTTGATGATACATATCCATCGCAGCTGTGACTGGCACGTAGACATTTTGATCAAGATTTTGAAACGAGCGAGTGCCCGCGCGCTCCATCACTCCGATCACGCGAAAGCTTTGCGTGCCGAGTTTGACCGAACGACCCAGCGCGGGCTCTTGTCCAAAAGAAACACTGGCAATGTCCGCCCCCAGCACCGCGACACGTGCACGCGCGTCTACATCCTCACGCATCAAAAACAGCCCTTGTGCCACTCGCGTATCAAATAAAGATGTCTCGTCTTCGGTCGTGCCAACGACTTGCACTTGATTGTCCTTGCCATTCGCGATCAAGGTATCGCTTTGTGATAGCGTGGCTGTGATGTCCTGCACCCATGCTTTGGTACGCAGTCGGCGCATATCGTCAATGGTCAATACCTCTTTGATGAAAGCCGTGGGCAAATCACGCGTCTCCTCTCGATCCGCCCCGTTTTGTACGGTGATAATATCCGAACCTAGCGAGGAAACCTGCCCCAAGATATAATACTTAGTCGCCTCGCCAATCGAGAGCACTAAAATTACCGACATTACGCCGACCACAATCCCAAGCACGGTCAGCGCACTCCGACTTTTAGTGCGGCGCAGACTTTGCGCCGCGCTCGAGAGAAGATCGTAGAAATGCATAGAAAAGTTGCGGGACTATCCCCTCTGCCGCTATCCCCTCTACCCTGCGCGGACTTGGGCGTCTCCCCTTATCTTAAGGGGAGAAACGCTCTAAGAGGGAGAAGCTGTATACCTCCCCTTAAGATAAGGGGAGGTGTCACGAGTTAGACGAGTGGCGGAGGGGATAGGCGGAGGGGATATAGTTACTTGAGAGCAACTCCATCCCCAAGCTGGCGCCGATTCTCGACCTGTCTGTCCGAAAGCAAGAGACCATCTTTTAGCGTTAACACTCGTTCCGCGTATTCTGCGGTGTAGGTTTCGTGGGTGACTAAAACGATGGTGTGACCAAGCTTCAGGTTTAATTCAAGCAACACCTCCATCACCGCTTGACCTGATTTGGAGTCCAGATTGCCAGTTGGTTCATCAGCAAAAATAACTGACGGATTACGGACGAGCGCACGAGCGATGGCTACTCTTTGACGTTCGCCGCCCGACAGTTGATTGGATAGGTTTTGCAAACGATGACTAAGCCCAACTATTTCAATGGCTTGCTTAGCCAAGACATCACGTTCTTCGGTAGGTACATTAGAATACAAAAGTGGCAATTTTACATTTTCAAGCACGCTCGTCTTGGCAAGTAAGTGAAAGGCCTGAAAAATAAACCCGATCTTTTCGCCACGCAGCCTAGCTGTCTCGTCTTCATCAAGCGTCGAGACTTCTTGATCTTGAAAGAAATACTTGCCGCCAGTTGGAGTATCAAGTAACCCCAGAATCTGCATCAAGGTTGATTTACCCGAGCCAGATGGACCCATGATCGCCAAAAATTGCCCTTTGGGAATGGTAAAATTCACACCCTGCAGTACGCTAGTAGCGATACCATCGTTTAGATAATCTTTGGTCAAGTTTAGAACGCGGATAATCTCTGACATACGCTCACTGTTTGACCGCCGGCAATTTGGCGTACTCATCCGCGGTTAACTCGCCCGTGATGACCACTTGACCAAGTGCGAGACCTGCCTTGATCTCGACGCGACCTTCATCGCCACGCAGACCAAGCTCCACTTGCTCCTCGCGTGCTTGCCCATTCTCCAAAACCCGCACATAACGCTTGCCATCCCGCTCACGTACGGCGCGCGTGGGCACAAACAGCACGCCTTGGGCTGCGCCAGTCGTCACCGTCACATTCGCCGTCATCCCGGGCTTAACTTCACGACCTTTGGCCATAAGCTGAAAATAGGTCTTGTAGTAAATTGCATCCTGCACTTTGGTTTGATCGGGGTTCTCGGACACGACCATCGTTGAAAACTTGACGTCATCACCAAAGGCATCGAGCGTCGTCGTAGCAGCTTGACCAACACGAATTTTGACAATGTCCGCCTCTGGAACGAGCGCTTCGACCGTATAACCAGCCGCTGCCACTAGTTGAATCGTT
>CAZDER010000078.1:0-4067 GCA_964504505.1 uncultured Gammaproteobacteria bacterium
GCGAAGGTTCATACGAACCTATTGTATCAGAATGGGTATATGGCAACAGGCTTATACAATCTATTGGCTCAAACTTACTTCTCGTGATGCCTGGAGCGCAACGAGGATTTGGGGGGGCATTGAATGCTGGGCGCGGATCGGCGCAAACGCTTACGAACGACGACGCAAAAGCTCTGAGTGCTATTTCCAACACGACTGGTGTTGCTCCCGAGTCTTCACGACGTTTTCAAGTAGCCGCGCATGGACAGAACACGAATACACAAGTGGTAGGCACGGTTCCCGTGTATCCTAGCGTCCGCAACCTCACGCTCAAAAACGGCTCCTTCTTTACCGACATGCAACTCACGTCGCGTGCCAAAGTGGTCGTGATTGGACCCACGACACGGGATGATCTATTCGGCGTTGGCGCGAACCCCATTGGAGATAGTGTCCGCATCAATAACGTGAACTTTACCGTCATCGGCATCACTAACGCTAAAGGTGGCACTGGGTTCTCGAATCAAGACGACATGATGTTTATTCCTCTTTCCAGCATGCAGACGTTTTTGAGTGGTGGGCAATACGTGAGTACCGTGAGCGTGGCCGCAAAAGATCAATCGTCCATGACCTCCATCCAGGATCAAATCAACAATCTTCTTCTCGACCGCCATCATCTTCCAAGCCTGGATCGAGCGGATTTTAACGTGCTTAATCAAGCCGACCTTGTTAGTGCTGCCTCGAGTATAACCGACACATTTACGATGTTGCTTGCGTCTATTGCCGGCATATCACTCCTTGTCGGTGGTATTGGCATAATGAACATGATGCTGACGACGGTGACAGAACGTACGCGCGAGATCGGACTTCGTCAGGCTATCGGTGCAGAGAAGCACGAAATTGTTGGACAGTTCTTGGGTGAAGCGATCTTGCTGACCGTGCTCGGTGGCGCCCTCGGTATCTTGCTCGGCTACGGCGCCTCCCAACTCCTAAGTAGTTTTATTGGTACGCCGACTAGCGTCGCTTGGTCGTCCATCTCTCTCGCGTTTGGCGTGTCTGCCGTAATTGGTCTCGTGTTTGGATTTTACCCAGCTAAACGCGCGGCGAAGCTCAATCCGATTGAGGCGCTGCGGTTTGAATAATCTTTATTTTATTATTATGTAATACCTCATTTCGGGTGATCTCTTCATGTTCCCCTCCTTACGAAGGAGGGGTTAGGGAAGGTGGAGCCCGGGTGAAGCCCCTCCGACGCCACCCCCTCTAGCTCCCCCTTCGTAAAGGGGAGAACATGAATTATAGCTAACTTCGTAAATATTTCTATGCAAAAAAATCTCATTACTCCCCTCATTATTGTCGTCGTACTTATCGGTGCTGGTAGTTTTTATGGCGGCATGCAATATCAAAAATCTCAACAACCTGTCCCTAGTCAAGGGCAACGTGGAGCTGGGAACGGCTGTGGCCAGCGTGGCGCAGGCGGCGGATTCATGTCTGGCGAGGTACTAAGCAAAGATGCGCAAAGTATTACGGTTAAGCTTCGTGACGGCAGCTCCAAAATCGTCTTCTTTGCTTCCTCAACCGCCGTTGGAAAAATGGATACTGGATCAATCGTGGATGTGGTTCAAGGCACGCAAGTCACGATCGTAGGCACGACGAACAGCGATGGAAGTGTGACCGCGAGCAATATCCAAATACGACCCGAAGGAATGATGCAACCACCACGCGGGAGAGGCGAGGAACCTGCGGCGAAACCATAAAGAAGACGCCTTGTCCTTTTCGACGCACGATTCATCGCCCATCGTCATGGCATCCTTATGCGCAAGGAAATTGGACCTATGTGGAAGGCTTGGCGCGAGAAACGAGTGAACTAAACAAAACATGAGCCAATATCCCTGCTTTGAACGCCAATCCTCGTAGATCAGCGTTAATCTTCTATGATTCTGCCATCAGAATCACACAAGAACGTGCGGTGCTGCGACACCGCGCGAGTACAATAAAGACCAGTGTACTCGTCCACCCAGAAGAAGCCGAAAGAAAAAGAACAACATCATGTTGAGATTTAGACGAGCCAGCGGATGATGACCGACGCAACAACCCGATGGACGGCCCACGCCGCGAGAGAGATGGCGATCATAAGATATACGAACCACCAACGACGGAGATGGATGACGCCCATAGCAGTCTTCATGGCTTCTTCGGTCATCTGATTGATCTCTACGCCCTTTGGTCGGCGCTTATGTTTCGCGACAAACTTAACATAAAGACGGTTGACTATTTTATAGGCTTCACGATCAAGTTCATCCAATTGTCTCATGTTTCGGCTCCAGCATTCCTACTGGAATACACTAAACTCTCAATGGAGAGCAGCGTATCTTGACCACGAGGATTTCGATCAAGAAGAGAAGATTGTACCAAAAAACCTTCTTAGTCAATGGTGCAATCACCACGTGGGAGAGGCGAAGGATCTGATACGAGCAAGTAAAGAAAACTTTTTTGACTTTTCCAAGCCTGAAACTTAGAGTGGAAAAAGTGAGAAATCACATTCGAGTTGCATGACAAGACCTTCTCGGTAGAGGGGATCGCAGGTGAGGCTTTCCCAAAAGGGAAACACTGCCTACGGGAAGCTCTAGGTGAGACGTGCTCGCCGAGAGAGGTCTTGTTCTGCTTCTGCACGTCGACCATTAAGGACGGCGTGCTTTTCGTATGATCTATCGGTGATTATCGATCTTGGCTACGATCAAATCTCCATCTACATGCCGCACCCTTTTGGATTTCGTTCTAAGTTTGGTGTTTATCGTATCAATATGATACGATAAATAGGTATGAATGATACGAAAAAGCAGAACCTACTAAAGAAGCAACGAGCTCTCATTGAGTGGATCCTTGAAAGGGGTACGTGCTCCTCTTCTGCAGCTCACTCCGGCCTCATTGCGTCAGGTTATACGGTTTCTTTGGTCACCGTGAAACGCGCTCTTTCGGATCTGGTCAAACACGGGATTCTAAACATCGTGGGGTCTGGACGCGCAACCGCGTACGCTGTGAGTATTGTGGGAAGAACTTGGATGGCATTTGACACACACTCCTATTGCACTATTGAACCAGACCAACGACATGGGAGTCGCACGTATGATCATACGTTCTTTTCCGAATTGCCACAGGAGCTGTTCACGGAACACGAGCTTCATATCCTCGACGCGGCGACTGCCGTGTACCATGAACGCATAAAAGGTGCGTCTCCAGCACTGCAAAAAAAGGAGCTGGAACGGTTGATCATTGAATTGTCATGGAAATCTTCAAAAATAGAAGGGAATACCTACTCTCTCATGGATACAGAGAAACTCATCCTCGAACAAAAAGAGGCTCCAGGCCACGATCGGGCAGAGGCGCACATGATCTTGAACCATAAAGAGGCGTTTCAGTTTGTACGCGCACACCGTGCGCACTATCAAACGGTGACGCGTACGAATCTGGAAGAACTACACAAGATTCTCGTGCAGGATTTGCACATAGACACGGGATTACGAAAAAAGCTGGTCGGCATTACCGGATCAATCTATCGACCTTTGGATAACGTCTTTCAAATTACAGAAGCGATCGAAGCATTGAGCTCTGCTGTCACGCAGATGTGTTCGCCATACGCAAAAGCATTTCTAGCCTTGCTTGGGGTGAGCTATATCCAACCTTTCGAGGATGGTAATAAACGATCTGCTCGTCTCATGGCAAATGCTCTCTTACTAGCGCATGGGTGCGCTCCACTTTCCTATCGTAGTATTGATGAGGACGCTTATCGTGAAGCCATACTAGTATGCTATGAATTACGCGTTATGTCCCCATTAAAAAATTTATTTATTGAGCAGTACATGTTCGCCGCTCAAAATTACGCAGCTCGTTGAGAGAGACAACAAAACCACCAGTGACGGTGGTTTTGTCGATGGTGGACGTTGGTGGGATCGAACCACCGACCTTACGAATGTGAATCGTACGCTCTAACCAGCTGAGCTAAACGTCCTTATGTAACTCAAAAATCAAAAAGCAAAACACAAAACGAACTGGCTCATCTTACAAAAACAACTCTGTTCTGGCAAGATCAAGAT
>CAZDER010000079.1:0-4054 GCA_964504505.1 uncultured Gammaproteobacteria bacterium
AGAGTTTGGTAAATTGATCAGAAACATCGAAGCTGCGCGCGATGCCGGTGAGATATTGACTAAAGAAGCTGCTTTAGAACGGGCAAAACTAGCCCTACTCGACCACAATGCGACAGGTAAGCCCAGGACTTAGATGATCATGGCAGTCCCACGTACCCACATTTTTGAACTTAAACTTGTAGGTTTCCATTGGTTTTACTTTCCGACGCGCATCGAAATCCTGATACGCCGTGTGTGAAGGATGTGGGTTTGAAGCCGGCCACACGTCACCCTCGCCCACATTCGTAAAACGTACGATCGTGCCTTTTTTAATCATGATTTGCACTGGTTTGAACCCGTTTTGACTCATTTCCATCGTCACGTATACAGGTTCATCAGGTTTTAAAGCAGATGGTTGCTCTATCGTCGGTGGAGACGTCTGTTCTGCCGTCTCCGTTGCAGGAACTGAAGCGGGAGCCATAGGCGGTTGTGGCGTGACTGGCACAGGAACAGGTACTGCAGGTACAGGGGCTCGAGCGGGGTTATTCGACCAACACCCAGCCCCCATCGAGACCAAGGCAACCAACAAGATAGCAATATTTTTCATATAACTTAACAATAACGTGCGGGTAAAAAAGGAACAACCACGAACTCATCAAGAAGAGATGATACGCACACCGTTAAAGTCGCTATAATCAAACGGATGGTAATGGTGAATGGCACCAATAAAAATACGATTGTGTGGAATACGATGTTTGGTAGCAAACTCCTCCACCGTTTGGGGAGAAAACGGTTTATTCACGTATTTCAAATCGATGTTAAAGTGCGTAAACGCTCCAGCCTTGCCGAGAGCCGGTAAAATCTCACGCAATTGTTCCGCCTGACATTTGTCCTCTTTCTCACAATGGACGATAGTTACATTCCAACCATTCTCGTTGCTATTGATGTAATTAAGGATAGGGAACAAATTTTCCGTATTATGGATAAACGCGTAGAAACGCACCCGCGTAGTTTTCATGTACAGTGCGTGGAAAAATACGCGTAAAAATGGAACGTACGTGAAGAGTTTAGAGAGCGATTGAAATGTATCACGACGGTAAATAACTCCCAGCGTAAGTACGATAGCTGGAATAAAATAGGTCAAAAAGTACTCTACATTCTGGCGATCGATCAAGATATTGCCCAACATGCCGCTAAGCGTTGCGACCGCCGCCAACACCACAAAGAGGAAAGGAGCCCTATAAGGACGTTTGAGCTCACTCCGCGTCTGACGCAAAATCAGGTTGCTAATCGCAAACAACGACATCACTCCCAAAAAGCTAATCGTATACACGCCAGCCAGCGATAAGAGGTCGCCTTTGGTAACCAGCAAAATAGACGTGCACAAAACAAAGAAGGTTAGAATAATCCGTGGATGCGAACCTCGACTGTTTTTCTTCAAAAGGATGCTAGGTAAACAGTCATCTAACGCCATGCGATGCACTAGCCCCGAAACACCAATATAACTCGTCAGTACCGCTCCACACAGCACGAGGAATGCATTGATCGCGATCCATCCCAAAAAGAACATCCCTCCCATACGCAGCGCAGCTTCCGCCAACAAGAAATCTTTTGCGCCAGCGATATCGCTGATGGACATGAGGTTGATCACGATGTAGGCAATCAACGGATTGAAGACCATGACCCCAATTGTCATATTACGAAGCGTTTTGCGAAACACGCCATGGTGCTGTTCCTCAACAAAGTTTGCCGAACTTTCAAAACCCGATACGCCTAACAGACAGGCAGAAAAAGCCAGATAAAACATGTTGAGAAAGCCTCCGTGACTCGTCACGATATCTCTCGTCGCAAGCAGATTTTCCGCGCCAAAGGTATGGCTGCCACTCAAAATTAAGTACAACCCAAATAGAGCGAAAGAAGTCAGTGTAACTACATGGAAGGTAAAGATCGCTGCCGCAATCCTAGCCGAATCTTTCACGCCAGAAATAACCAACAGAGCGAACCCAAACATGACGAGAACGACTGTAGGGATCACATACGGGATAAAGGAAATCCCCCAATGCATTTGTTCGCTTAACTGCTGTAAAAACTTAAAGAGATATTCAACAGCTGTCTTGGCAGACAGAACCGCCGTCGCAATGTAAGACAGCGTCGTCATGACACCGGCAAGAGCGGCGATCGTCTTCGAGGTAGCATTCAAAAGCGCGTTGTAAGCTCCCCCATTCACAGGTAGTGCCTCCACCACCTCTCGATACACGGTGCGATACAAGAACAACACCATCGCAACCATTAACAAGATAATTGGGGCATACACTCCCGCAAACACAATCGCAATCCCGGATACGTACAACGCCGAACTCAAAATATCATTTCCACAAATAGCGGTGGAAAAAAACTGACCGAGTTTAGGGTGAACAAGGTGCTTATTGCGAGACATACGTAACAAAAAAATGAAAAGATCGACAAACCTCGTCACCCTAAAAACTCCAACACTAGCTTGAACGGTCTCCGTTGTACACTACTCTGGTATAGCCTGCCCTCGAGCACGATGACGCAAGACCAAGCGTTCGCGGGCTAATTCGCGCTTGAGTCCAGCCGAAGCCGCAGCAAACGAGACATCGTCGCGACCGACTGCTTGACGCATGACTTCTTCCGCACGCTGTTTAGCCTCTTCGATCACGTTCATGTCCAACTCCTCACCACGTTCAGCGGTATTGGCTAGAATCGTGACCGTTCCGCTGTCACTGACTTGAATGAAACCATGCGAAACAGCCAATTCTTGAGTTTTGCCGTTGGCATCGACGAGCTTAGCGATGCCCGGAGCCAAAACTGAAGTAAGGGCGACGTGATTAGCTAAGATGGTAATCTCACCCGCCTCGGTCGGCAATGATAAAGATACCACGTCTTGCTCAAACAAGCTGCGCTCGGGTGTTAATAACCGACAATGGAAGGTCATAGAAATCTCACCTATTTTTGATTTTTGATTTATGAGTTTTGATTTACTGTACTTCTTCAATTCCTCCCTTCATGTAGAAAGATTGCTCGGGCTTATCATCATGTTTACCCTCTAAAATCTCCTCAAAGGCTTGAATAGTGGCCGTTATAGGCACGTATTTGCCGGGTTTGCCTGTAAATATCTCGGCTACATGAAAAGGCTGCGACAAAAACTTTTGCACGCGCCGCGCTCGCGCCACGATGCGCTTATCATCTTCCGATAGCTCCTCCATGCCTAAAATGGCAATGATATCCTGCAAATCTTTGTAGCGTTGCAGCACTTGTTGCACGCCGCGCGCGACTTTGTAGTGGCGTTCACCCACAATTTGCGGATCTAAAATCGTTGAGTTCGAATCAAGCGGATCAACGGCTGGGTAGATGCCTAATTCCGACAAAGCACGCGCCAACACCACCGTCGAATCTAAGTGAGCAAAGGTTGTAGCTGGAGCTGGATCGGTCAGATCATCGGCTGGCACATACACCGCCTGCACCGAAGTTACCGAACCATTTTTGGTCGAAGTGATGCGTTCTTGCAAGCTACCCATCTCGGTCGCGAGCGTCGGTTGATAACCCACCGCCGAAGGAATACGACCTAAGAGAGCCGAGACTTCTGATCCAGCTTGCGTAAAGCGGAAGATATTATCAATAAACAACAATACGTCTTGGTGTTCTTCGTCGCGAAAAAACTCGGCCATGGCGAGCCCTGCTAAAGCTACTCGAGCACGCGCACCCGGTGGCTCGTTCATTTGCCCAAACACTAGTGCCGTCTTGTCGATCACGCCTGACTCTTTCATCTCGCGGTACAAATCGTTGCCCTCGCGCGAGCGTTCACCGACCCCAGCAAAGACAGAAAATCCACCATGTTCCGTGGCAATATTACGAATAAGCTCCGTCACGATCACGGTTTTGCCTACACCTGCGCCACCGAATAAACCAACTTTTCCGCCTTTCAGAAAAGGACAAATAAGATCAATCACCTTAATCCCCGTCTCGAGCACCTCACACTTGGTAGATTGTTGATCCAGGGGCGGCGCGCTGCGATGGATAGGATAGGTTTTTTTGGTTTTTACGGCACCCAGCC
>CAZDER010000080.1:0-4048 GCA_964504505.1 uncultured Gammaproteobacteria bacterium
ATATACCCGAAATCAACGACTTAGTCGTCGCCCATTCCACTCGTCGGCAAGGCGTAGCTCGCCGCATCATAGAATACCTCGAACAAGTCGCCCGCGAACGTGGATACAAAACGATTGGTATCTGCGTCGGACTCTACTCCCACTACGGCCAAGCCCAACGGCTCTACGTAAAGATGGGATACATTCCCGACGGACAAGGCGTTTTTTACGACAATAAACCCTGCACGCCAGGAGCAACGTACAAACTCGACGATGAACTTGTCATCGGATTTACGAAGGAACTATAATCGAATTTTCTCATTTTAGGTGATCTCTTCATGTTCCCCTCCTTACGAAGGAGGGGTTAGGGGAGGTGGAGCTGGGCGACGCTCCTCCGACGCCACCCCCTCTAACTCCCCCTTCGTAAGGGGGAGAACATGAAAACAAGAAAGTCCTATCTAAATATATGTCCGCCAAAAAACCCTCCCCTCTCCCCCGCTGGAACCTCTCCGACCTCTTTGCCAGCGTCGATGATCCTACCATCGACGAGACCCTAAAAAAACAACTCGCCCAAGCCGAACGCTTCAATCAAACCTATCGCGGCACCATCACCAAAGCTCGCACAGCAGAAGAAATTGCAAGCATGCTCAAAGAATACGAATCCATCTTACAAGAAGCTTGGAAACCCGAGATTTACGCATCCCTCGTTCATGCCGTCGATAGCAAAAATCCCAAACATGGAGCACTCCTCCAAAAAACGGAGCAAGGTGGCATGGAGATCAGCAAAGCGTTTTTATTCTTGGAACTTGAACTTGCCAAGATCGACGCAAAGACCATGCAGCGGTGGATCGAGCATCCCGGTCTCACGCGCTATCGCCACTATCTCGAGAAAGAACTCCTTTGGAAGCCTCATCGTTTAAGCGAAGTGGAAGAGAAACTCATGAAAGATTTGTCTTTAAGTGGACGCTCCGCTTTTACGCGTTTGTACGAAGAAGAACTGTCTCATCACGTCTATCGTTTTCCCAAAGACAAGAAAGACTACAACCAAGAACAACTCCTAGATCGTTTGCATCATCCAAAACAAACCGAACGTAAACGAGCCGCCGAAGCGTACACCGTCGGTCTGCGAGAACAGCTACGACGGCTTACCTTCGTCACGAACACACTCTTACAAGAAAAGAAAACGATCGACACATATCGTCAATTCACATCACCAGAAGCATCACGCCACCTAGCTAACGAAATCGATCAAGCCACCGTCGACGCCATGACAAGTGCTGTCACGGAACGTTTTGATATCGTTCAAGACTTTTATCACTTCAAACGCACGCTCCTCAAACTCCCCAAGCTCTACGATTACGATCGTTACGCCCCCATAAGCGCAAAAGAACATCCTGTCTCATTTCCAGAAGCTAAGACGATCATCCTCGATGCGTTCACTCGCTTCTCGCCTCGTTTCGCCAAACTCGCCCAGGCCTTCTTCGACAACAACTGGATCGACGCACCACAGACACCCGGAAAACGCGGTGGAGCATTCTGCATGTTCACAACACCAGACCTGCATCCCTACGTCTTCGTAAATTACAGCGGCAACGTCAAACAAGTCTTGACGTTAGCTCACGAACTTGGACACGGCGTACACGCCAGTTTGGCACGCAAGCAAAACCTCTTGCACTTCGACATGCCCCTCACGCTCGCAGAAACAGCGAGTGTGTTCGCCGAAATGATCACCTTCGATGCCATGAAGGCCACGATCGTCGATCCAAAAGAAAAGTTGACACTACTCATGCAAAAAATCGAAGAGGTCTTCGCCACCGTCTTTCGGCAAACCACGATGTATCGCTTCGAACAAGATCTTCATGCAACCGCACGCAAACAAGGCGAACTCCCAAGCGAAACAATCAACGCCCTCTGGCGCAAACATCAAACCAACATGTTTGGCACATCCCTCACACTGACAAAGAATTATGACATCTGGTGGTCATACATCTCGCACTTCATTCACACACCATTCTACGTCTACGCCTATGCGTTTGGAGAGTTGTTGACGTTATCACTCTTCGCGGAATATAAACAACGCGGCTCGAGCATGGTCGAAAATTATCTCGCCTTCCTCGAAGCCGGCGGCTCTAAAAACCCCGACGAGCTTCTCAAACCATTTAGCATCAACCTACGCGATAAAAACTTCTGGCGCGGCGGCATTAAACTGATTGAAGAGATGGTGCAAGAAGCTAAAGAACTTAACGACGGATGTAACGTCCAACCGCGATCCAAGCGGTAGATCCCATCAGGATCATGAGCGTCAAGAGTTGCAAAATAAATATCCTTGGACCTTGAGCTTGAATCAGCGTGAGCAACCCGACTTCTCCATCAAAGACAGGTCGAAGAGCCGGATCGAGATAAACAATGGCACCGTAGGTAATCGCCGAAACTCCTACCAAGGCAAACACACCAAACCACATAGTTTGGAGCACGAACGGCGTGCGGATAAAAGTGGAAGAAGCTCCAACTAAACGCATGATGGCAATTTCTTCGCGCTGCGTATATACACCCACTCGTACCGCATTCACCACGATTAAAAGTCCGAACAAGGCGAAGAGCGCGACCAAGATAGAGCCCGCCAAACGTGTTTGCTCTGTGATTGTCTGAATGCGCATGACGGCACCGCGATGATCTTCGTAGGTTTGTTTTTGAATAAATGGTGCATATTGCGGACTTTGCAAGGCTTGCACGATAAACGGGTATTGATCCGGCTCACGCGCCTTAACTACCAACTGTGCACCTAACGGATTGCCACTCAACTCTTCCAAGGCCGCCAGAATCTTAGGCTCGGCAGCATAACGTACCCGAAAACGCGTTAAAGCATCTTTAGCGGATATTAACTCGGCCGATTTTACTTGGGGCAGCGATAGGGCATAGAACTTGAGCTGTGCCAGCACTGGTTCTGGCGTGGCTGTGCGAAACGTCAGCGTCACATCGACGCGATCTTCGAGTGCCTGCGCTGCTCGCTCCATCACGGCCTGTACGCCAAGCAGCACATTGACCGATAAGATCGCCATGCTAAACACGAAGATGGTAGCCACACCTATCCAAGCATTACGCCAAAAGTTTTTCCACGAAGCTTTCAAGATACGTGCAAAAGTGATCATACAGGCAACAAATATTTACCATGCTTGTGATCGGACGCTATGCGGCCATCATGGAGCGTGATCACCCGACGGCGCAAGACGTTAACCATCTCACGATTGTGCGTCACCAAAATCACGGTGGTGCCAAAGGCGTTGATGCGTACCAATAAATCGGTGATCTCGCCCGCGTTGATCGCATCTAGATTGCCAGTCGGCTCATCGGCTAGCAACATTTTAGGGCGATGAACGAGGGCACGAGCAATCACCACACGTTGCTGCTCTCCCCCGGAAATTTGCCACGGAAAACGCTGCGCTTTATCATCTAAATCGACGATGCGCAAAACTTGCGGTACCACATCGCGGATACGGGCGCGTGAGGTGCCCGAGACTTCAAGAGCAAACGCCACATTTTCGTAGACGGTTTTTTTAGGTAAGAGTTTGAAATCTTGAAAAACTACCCCAATTTGACGGCGCAAAGCTGGAATCTCGCGCGAACGAATGTTGGTGATATCCCAACCGCCGATCACGATGCGACCTTGAGTCGGACGTTCCTCGGCCATCAAGAGCTTGGCGAGCGTAGTTTTGCCAGCTCCGCTTTGCCCCACAATCGAAACAAACTCACCCGCCTCGATCTGAAACGACAAATCCTGTAACGCGCCCACGTCGGGTGGATATATCTTGCTCACGTGTTCTAGCAAAACCATGGGAGTAGTATAAACGTGAAACGTCTCAAGGGGAATAACGCCCCCTGCCATCGTTGCACTCGGCGTCCCTCTCTTACCACAAGAGGGGGAACCTATCCCCTCTGCCCTGCGCGAACTTGGGCATCTCCCCTTATCTTAAGGGGAGAGCTTGGAACGACGAACGCAGTAGTTTGCCCCCTGACCTCCACTTAAGATAAGGGGAGGTGGCACGAGTTAGACGAGGGACGGAGGGGATAG
>CAZDER010000081.1:0-3950 GCA_964504505.1 uncultured Gammaproteobacteria bacterium
AATTGTACCCCGAATCTCTCTTATATGGTGGTTCAATTTTCCCAGACCATTATAGGCTTTGGCTTATATCGAATAATCCACCTCATTCTTGCTCTTATCTGATCTCGGCTTCGGAACCTCAAACCATTGAGGGTGAGCTTTGTATATAGCCCTCAATTCTTGTATACTTTTATCAATATCCTTGGAATTTAAGGCACATTTTCGGTTCAAACTTCGGGACATCGTCCCCGCCAAACATAAAACTCCCAATAAAGAGTTTTTATGTTTGAAAGTGCAAACGGTCAAAAAACTATATTTAGTGGTACAAAAATAATTTGACCACTATATGTTGTGGATAACCTTTCAAAAATGGCTTAGCTATCATGCCTTTACCGAGCTAAGTTTCAGGACTATTGTGCCCTCACATTCAACGTTCATTTTTTTCTTCTTATGACCACCACTTCCACAGCTCTGCCCAACGTCTTAAAGCGTGATGGACAAAGCGTCCCCTTCGACAAAGCCCGTATCTACAACGCCATCCGCTTGGCGGCCGAAGCCACCTCCGAGCTGGGTTTGCCAGAAGTCCATCGTTTGACGGAAACAATTTTATTGTTCGTCACTAAAATTGCCAAGACGCGCCAAGAAATATCGGTGGAAGAAATCCAAGACTTGGTGGAATATACTCTCATGACGAGTGGCTACTTCAAAACTGCTAAGAGCTACATCGTTTATCGCGAAAAACGCAGTCAAGCTCGCGAAACCGCCAAGATAGTAGTGGATGTCGACAAAACCATCAGCGAATATCTCAACCAATCCGATTGGCGCGTCAATGAGAACGCTAATCAGGGCTACTCGCTCGGCGGCATGATTCTGAACACTTCAGGCAAGATCACCGCCAACTATTGGCTCAACTATGTCTATCCAGCCGAAGTGCGCGAGGCGCATGTCGAAGGCGCCTTTCATTTGCATGATCTAGGTATGTTCACTGGTTATTGCGCAGGTTGGAGTTTGCGGCAATTGCTCGAAGAAGGTTTCAACGGCGTGGCGGGCAAGATCGAATCCGATCCTCCCAAACATTTCGAGACAGCCTTGGGTCAAATGGTCAATTTTTTAGGCACCTTGCAAAACGAGTGGGCGGGAGCGCAGGCGTTTTCTTCGTTCGACACTATGCTGGCTCCTTATGTTAAACGCGATAAATTGTCTTACGAACAAATCTACCAAAGCGTTCAGCAATTTGTGTTTAATCTGAACGTGCCTTCGCGTTGGGGTATGCAAACGCCCTTTACCAATATCACGCTAGATTGGAACGCCCCGAATGACCTCAAAGATAAACACCCGATTATCGCTGGTATCGAAGAAACTTTTACCTATGCCGATTGCCAACCAGAGATGGATTTGATCAACAAAGCCTTCATCGAAATCATGACCAACGGCGATCGCAAAGGCCGTGTGTTCACTTTTCCGATTCCAACTTACAACATCACTAAAGATTTTCAGTGGGACACCGATAACGCCAAACTCTTGTTCGAGATGACCGCTAAATATGGCATTCCTTACTTTCAAAACTTTGTTAACTCATCGCTCGATCCAAGCGATGTCAGAAGCATGTGCTGTCGCTTGCAGCTCGATTTACGTGTCTTGCGCGCTCGTGGCGGTGGCTTATTTGGTTCAGCCGAGATGACTGGCAGTGTCGGTGTTGTCACCATCAACCTGCCGCGCATCGCCTACCTGGCTAAAGTAAAACCCATGTTCTTTGAACGTTTAGGCAAGCTGATGGATATTGCCAAAACCTCGCTCGAAATCAAACGTAAAGCTGTCCAGGATAACATTGATCGAGGCTTGCTCCCTTATACCAAACGCTATCTCCCCTCGCTTCGCAATCACTTCTCAACGATCGGTCTAAATGGCATGAATGAGGCTTGCTTAAACTTGCTGGGCGTTGACCTCGCCTCTGAAGCCGGCACAGCTTTTGCCCACGAAGTGCTGGAGTTCATGCGCGATCGGCTAGTGGCTTACCAAGAAGAAACTGGCAACCTGTACAATCTCGAGGCCACGCCTGCCGAGGGTGTTACCTACCGTTTTGCTAAAGAAGATGAAGCTCGCTACCCAGGCATCATCCAAGCTGGCACGCCAGACGCGCCTTACTACACCAACTCCACCCATCTCCCCGTCAGCCACACCGACGATCCGCTCGCAGCTCTCGATCATCAAGATCCGCTGCAAACCAAGTATACTGGCGGAACTGTGTTGCATCTTTTCCTCGGCGAACGCGTGCGCGATTGGAAAACTTGTGCTTCGTTTGTCAAAAAAGTCGCTGAAAGCTATCACCTGCCTTACTTCACTCTCACTCCAACTTTTAGCATTTGCCCCAAACACGGTTATCTAACTGGTGAAATCAAAGAATGTCCGACTTGTCAATCTGTGTGTGAGGTTTGGTCACGTATCGTCGGTTATTTCCGTCCTGTTGATCAGTGGAACAAAGGCAAAAAGAGCGAATATGTCGAACGTAAAGAATACGCTTTTCAAACGCAACTAGAGACTGCCGACACCGTTACCCATCAAACACCAGAGCTAGTTTGTGAGGCGGTATGCTGATTGCTGGATTCCAAGCCCTTAGCCTGCTTGATTATCCCGGCGTCGTGTGTTCGATCGTGTTTACGCAAGGCTGCCCCTTGCGTTGCATCTACTGTCATAATCCAGAGCTGATTCCCTTACACTCATCCACGCCTGAATGTCTCTTAAGCGAACAGACCGTACTCGAACATTTAAACAAACGAAAACACATTGTAACTGGCGTGTGCATTACTGGCGGCGAGCCAACCATCCATCACGATCTGCCTGCCTTCGTGAGACGCGTGAAAAAGCTGGGCTTGCTCGTAAAACTGGATACTAACGGCGTTCATCCGCGTATGCTCGAGAAGCTTATTAAAGCTAATCTGCTTGATTTTATCGCCATGGACATCAAACACATTTGGGCACGTTATCCAGAAGTGATCGGCTCCGTGCCCACGAGCGTGCTCGATAATTGCCAAACGACGTTTAACCTCATTCAAGCCTCCTCCGTCTCGCATGAGTTTCGTACTACCGTCTATTCTGGCGTGCATTCAGCCAGCGATCTCTACGACATAGCACTGCAACTTAAAAATGGAGAGCACTATGCCCTGCAAGAGATTAGCTACGAAAAAACCTTCAATCCAGCTTTAGTTAAAACTCAAAAGCTTGATCTGGAAATAATTGCGCAACACATCAAGGCTCAACGACCAGATTTGGAAATAGAAGTCCGAGCTTGATCTGCCAACGTTTATGGCGCAAAGTAGAATGATCAATGTATGCAAGTTCAACTTGATCCTAGGTCTATTCCCAACCTCACTGGCGCACGCATCGTTATCTTGCAAGCCAAGTGGTATCGCGAACACGTCGATCGCATGGTCAAAAAGTGTTTAGCCGTCCTTGCTACCACGGATTGTCATGAACCTGAACTGCACGTTCTGCCAGGTTCGCTCGAATTGCCGTTAGCGGCTCAAACCTTGATCCGCAATGCTCCGTCCGACAAACCGTACGCTGCCATTATTTGTTTTGGTGCTATCCTGAAAGGCGAGACCTACCATTTTGAGATGATCATGAACGAATGCATACGTGGGCTTGGTCAAGTTATGCTGTCCGAAAACGTGCCCATCATCGTCGAAGTCATTCCCGTAACTAAAATCGAACAACTAATCGCTCGCAGCCAAGATGACGCTTTCAATAAAGGCGTAGAAGCAGCCTTAGCCGCCGCCGAGATTATCTCGTGGCGTCGCCACCTCGCGGCTGGTCGAGTTAGTTAAAGTCCGCTACGCTCGAGCACATGCTTGACTGGCAAACTTTCCCGCGACCCCTTGTCGCTTTAGCTCCCATGGCAGATATGAGCGATCTGCCCTTTTGTTTGTTGTGCAAGCAACACGGAACACCGCTCGTGTTTCGTGAGATGGTTT
>CAZDER010000082.1:0-3932 GCA_964504505.1 uncultured Gammaproteobacteria bacterium
TGTGATGATCAGCCAAATGAGAATCCGTGTCTAGTATACGGGGTACACACCAGAGGGCAAGGAAGTCATGTTTGACGATACGATCAACTTCCTTCCCTTCACGAAAAAGTCTGAAGCCGAACGAGTATCGAGCGTTCTAAATAGCAAGGAGATGATTAGAGCCATGAGCGCAGTTATTTTTTGGGATGCCAAGCGACCAGTCACTGTGGAGCTTCTTGGTTCTCTGAACCTGAGACAAGTCTCACAGTCGACATTCTCGCTCTCTTTCTTTAGGATAGATGGATATGAAATCTAGCGTGCCCATGCGGACTCGGATTGCCCCGTCACCAACGGGGTTTATGCATATTGGCACTTTGCGGACGGCACTTTACGATTATTTTTTGGCACGTCAATCGGGCGGTCAGTTGATTGTGCGCGTGGAAGACACCGATCAAGAACGCTCGGTGGCTGGTAGCATCGAAAGCCTGCTTAACACGTTCCAGACGCTAGACATTGATTATGATGAGGGTCCAGTCTTGCTGCCTGACGGTTCGATCGGTGAGAAAGGCGCGTATGGTCCATATTTCCAATCGCGTCGGCTTCATCTGTACAAAACCTATGTTGATAAGTTGGTGACGCAAGGCGACGCTTATCCCTGTTTTTGTTCGGTCGAAGATTTGGGTAAGATGCGTGCTGAGCAAATGCTGCTGAAGCTGGCACCCAAGTACGATCGCCGCTGTCTAAAGCTAGCTGCTCTCGAAGTTCAGACTCGTTTAGCCCAGGGTGATCGTCATGTGCTGCGTTTGCGTGTACCGAGCGGGGAGTCGCGTTTTGTGGATGCGATTCGTGGTGAAATTGTGTTTCAAAATAGCGAGGTTGATGATCAAGTTTTGCTCAAGTCTGACGGTTTTCCTACCTATCATCTCGCCGTGGTGGTTGATGATTACTTGATGAAAATCACCAATGTGCTGCGCGGTGAGGAGTGGATATCTTCGACGCCCAAACAAATCATCTTAGCCAAGATGTTAGGTTTCGAGTTGCCAGTCTACGCCCATGTGCCGTTGATTCTTAATCCAGATAAGACTAAACTTTCTAAGCGCAAAGGCGATGTTTCGGTAGATGCGTTTCTGGAAAAGGGCTATTTGCCCGAGGCACTCATGAACTTTTTAGCTTTGCTGGGTTGGAATCCGACAGATGATCGCGAAGTGTTTACTCGCGCCGAACTCATAGACTTGTTTGATCTCGCTAAAGTCAACCGAGCCGGTGCAATTTTAAATGTAGATAAACTCAACTGGATGAACGCTAACTATCTCAAATTATTGTCAGAAGCCGAGTATTTAGCACTGGTGCGTCCGTGTTTGGCTGGCATGAGTGATGATCAGACGTTAATTGACAGAGCCTGCCTCATGGCTCGCGAACGCATCCAGCTGCCGAGCGAGCTAGTCGAGTTGGTAGCGTTCTTGTTTTTGCCGAGGTTGAATCATGATCAGGCAGAACTCGTTTGGAAAACGCAAACGCCGGCAGAAGCGCGAGAACGCTTGATAGCTGTTCGTACGTTGCTTGACGAACAAGGAGATTTTTCTTCCAGTGCCGCACTTGAAGTACAAGTTCGTGGACTGGTTGCAGATAAGGGTTGGGGCAACGGCGATACGCTCTGGCCGTTACGCGTCGCTCTATCGGGCATGAAACAATCACCAAGTCCATTTGAACTGTTGTGGACTTACGGCAAACAACGGTCTTTGGCACGTCTCGACGAGGCACTATCTCGGTTGGTATAATCACGGCGTGAATATTTCCATTAGCGTTGGTCGTCTGGCTGTTGGTGTTATGATTGGGATGTTATGCTGCGCGTTTTACATCCCAGCCTTGGCGCAAACAGTCGAGGAACCCACCACAGTAGATGACGGTGTAAGCGATGCGAACGATAATCGGTTGAAACAGGCAACGGACGATTTAGAGACACAAGTCAAAAAAAAACAAGTACGTGTACAAGAGTTAGACGCTCTAATCGGCGGTTATCGAGACAAGGTGCGAGCACAGGTCACGGCCACGCTCTCGCTGCAAAATGAGATAACTCTGTTAGCTAACCGCATCCAAGAAAAGCAGGCGATGGTGGAACGTACTAAACAAGTCATGCAAGCTACTTTGCTTGAGTTGCAATCACTTGACAATCAAATCAAATTAGCACAAACACGCATCGCTAAACGCGAAATGGTGTTGGCGGACATCTTTGTCAAACTCGAACAAGAAAGCTCGATCAGTATCTTTGATGCCTTCATGGCTCGTCCTTCGCTGTCAGAGCTGTTTGTGCGGCTTGATGAGCTTGGTCGTCTTGAGGGTGATTTGGGCGAGGCAACACGCGTCTTGAAATCAGCAAAAACTATCCTTAAGGCTAAGCAAAAAGCCCAAGAAGCACAGCGACTGGCACTGGAGACACAAATGCGTGAGCTTGAAGATGAGGAACGGCGTTTGGCTGGCGAACGGGCTAGTAAAACGTCGCTAGCAGCACTCACTCGGAACCAAGAGGAAGAGTTCCGTAAAATTATGTTCGAGCTACGCCAACAACAGCAAAGCGAGGCGGGGGATATTGAAGCCTTACAAAATAGTCTCAAAGATCGCCTTGATTCGGCTGATCTAGCCTTAGCACGCGGTGATGTCTTATTGAGTTGGCCAATCCAAGTAAGCAAAGGTATCTCGGCTGTTTTCCACGATCCAGACTATCCTTTTCGTAAGCTCTTCGAGCATCCAGGTATTGATTTACCGACTCCTGTCGGCACACCGGTCAAAGCTGCGGCTGGTGGTTATCTGGCATGGACACGCACTGGCAAACAATATGGCAACTACATCATGCTTGTACATGCGAGCGGTGTTGCCACCATCTATGCACATCTGTCTAGGTTTGGCGTGCAGCCTGACACTTATGTAGAACGTGGAGATATTATCGGCTATTCGGGCGGACGTCCTGGTGATGAAGGAGCGGGTTTGTCGACCGGTGCGCATCTACATTTTGAAGTTCGTCAAAACGGCATCCCGGTGGATCCAGCCAGCTTCTTGCCGAGTTTGGACTAGGCTCAAACCCACATCAAAGCTACACTTGTTCGCTTCGATTTCCTTTTGTCAGGGGGAGATATGATGGAAAGTGCTTCTTCCAGTTCTTGTAGGGTTGAGATGCGTACTAGTTTTGAGCGTAGTTCTTTCCATCCGTTCAGACCTTTGAAATACCATGGCAGATGTTTGCGGAGTTTGATGAGCCCGCGTTCGCCATAGTGGAGAACTTGGAGGCGGGCATGTTCGCGGATGGTGGTGATACGATCGTTGATGGAGATTGGATTAGTCAATGCGTTGTGTATTAGACGATCTTGTACTTGTTTTGCAAACCAAGGATTGCCGAGCATACCGCGACCGATCAAGACACCGTCTGCTCCGGAGCGTCGCATGGCTTCAGCAGCTAATTCTGGTGTGATGATATCGCCGTTGATGAGGAAAGGTGTGTTTGGTACTTGCGCACGCGCTGCTCCGGCATGATCCCAATTAGCGATCCCGCTGTAACCCTGTTCTTTGGTTCGTGCATGGATGGAAATGAGATCTGCCCCAGCTGCTGCAACGACTTTGACGAAGTCGAGACAGTCGGTAGCTTTATTCCAGCCGAGACGGGTCTTCACGCTCACGGGAACGCTCACGGCCGCTTTCATGGCACGAATGATGGCTGCGGCGCGTTTGGGCTCTTTGATCAAAAAAGCTCCATTGAAGTTTGTGACAATATTGTAAACGGGGCAGCCCATGTTGATGTCGATGGCGTCGGGATGAAAACGCTCCTCGATGATGCGTGCGGCTTCGGCCATGGTAGCTGGATCGCTGCCAAAGATTTGTTGTACGAGAGGACGTTCACGTTCGTCGAACTCCGCCATCTTGAGCGTCTTCTCATTCAAACGAATGATCGCTTCCGAGGAAAC
>CAZDER010000083.1:0-3922 GCA_964504505.1 uncultured Gammaproteobacteria bacterium
CTTATCGCTGGCATTGATCTTGGGAGCTCATCTATCCGCCTCGTAGCTGGACAAGTTACGATAGGGGCTGATAAACGAGAATCTTTGACGATGTTAGGTGCGGTCGAGGTGCCCTCGCAGGGTATCTCTAAAGGTTCGGTTAATTCGCTTGAGGAAGCTGTCAGCTCTATTTCTGCCTGCTTGGAACAAGCCGAGCGGCAGATCGGTCTGCCCATCACCGAAGCCTACGTTGGTTTAGGTGGTCCGTTGATTCAGGTGCAACTGGCTAAAGGCGTGATTGGCGTCTCGCGTCCAGAGAGCGAAGTGCGTGAAGACGATGTCCATCGAGTGTTGGAATCCGCTCGTGCGTCAGTCAATCCGGCTAATTTTGAAATCCTGCATATTTTGCCACGTCGTTTTAGTATCGATGGTCAACAGGCTGTCAAAGATCCAATCGGCATGCAAGGTATCCGACTCGAAGTCGATGCGCAAATCGTGCAAGGTCAAGCGGCACATGTACGCAATTGCACTAAAGCCGTGTTTCGTACCGGCATTGATATCACCGAGTTAGTTTTTACACCGCTAGCTTCGGCTCAAGCGGTGGTTAGTTCGCGTCAAAAAGATGTCGGCGTGGTGGTGATAAATATTGGTGCGGCCACCACGTCCGTGGCTGTCTACGAAGAAGGCGAACTTATTCACGCTGGAATTATTCCGATCGGCTCCGATCACATCACTTCTGATATAGCTATCGGATTGCGTACCTCGCTCGAAGTCGCCGAACAGATCAAGCGCACGGTCGTTTCGGCGTATGCTGATGAAATCATGAAGCATGAGATGCTTGATTTGCTCGAGTTTGGTGCGCCGCAAAGCGAAATTGTCGGTTCGCGTTTTGTGTCTGATGTCGCCGAAGCCCGCGTCGAAGAGTTATTCGAACGCGTGGAAAAAGAATTAAAAAAGATTCAACGCAGTGGGTTATTGCCAGCAGGCGCAGTGCTGACTGGCGGGGGAGCCAAACTACGCGGGATGGTAGAAACTGCTAAGCGCGTGTTGCGTTTGCCGGCTATGCTGGCGGGTGCCAATCAAATTCAAAGTCCGATGCAAGAAATTGTGCATGACCCAGCTTTTTCTACGGCAATTGGTTTAGTCCTGTGGGGTTTTGATGGTGAACGCGAACCGCGTTTGGGTGCTGGTCGAGGTGTGGGTGGTATGGCGGCGAAAGGCGGTAGCTTTCTAAAAAAGATGAGCTCACCTCTAAAAAAGATCTTTAGGTCGTTCATTCCTTGACCTCTAAGCACTTGATCAGTATGGTGAGCAAACAAGGATCGAAGAAGTAGATTTGTATACAAACTTTGCTCAATTATGGCCGAAATCAAGCCAGAAATCGAAACCTTTGCCAAGATTAAAGTTGTTGGCGTAGGTGGCTCGGGCGGTTCCTCTACCAACCGCATGATCGCTTCTAAAATTCGTGGCGTGGAGTTTATTGCCATGAATACAGACGTGCAGGCTTTGCATTATTCGCAAGCACAGCAAAAACTCCACATTGGCAAGGCGAGTACCCGAGGTCTAGGTGCTGGCATGGATCCAGAAATGGGCATGCGCGCTGCCGAGGAGGCGCAAAACGAGATTCGCGATGCTTTGAAAAACGCTGACATGGTGTTTATCACCTGCGGTCTTGGCGGTGGTACAGGTTCGGGAGCTTCACCGTTTATTGCCAGCATTGCTAAGGATTTAGGCGCGTTAACCGTGGCTGTCGTGACGCGTCCCTTTAGTTTTGAAGGCGCGCAACGCAAGGCTATTGCCGATGCGGCTTATGAAAAACTAGCTTCGCAAGTGGATACCATCATCACCATCCCGAATGATAGGATTTTACAGATTATAGATCGTAAAACCTCGTTGGTTGATGCTTTTGAAATGGTAGACGACGTGTTGCGTCAAGGTGTGCAAGGCATTTCCGAGCTGATCACCGTGCCAGGTCTTATCAACGTAGATTTTGCCGATGTGCGCTCCATCATGTCTAATCGTGGTTCGGCACTCATGGGCATCGGCACTGGACATGGTGATAATCGCGCTGCCGATGCGGCCAAACACGCTATAGCTTCCCCGCTTTTGGAAGTTTCGATTGATGGTGCCAAAGGTATTCTGTTTACTATCACCGGCGGCTCGAACCTCGGCATGTACGAAGTTTCCGAAGCCGCTAAAGTTATCACGCAATCCGCTGATCCACAGGCGCGCGTTATCTTTGGTGCTATCATCGACGAAGGCATGAAAGATGAGATTAAAATCACAGTGATTGCTACGGGTTTCGACTCTCGCCCGGCCGCGCCTAAACCAAAGATCGCCTTTACGTCTGGGAATATGTCGGCTGGAAACGTTCGTTCATCCTCACCAATGGCGGCTTCAGAGCCGCTCGAACGGGTGACTTTTCAGGCACCGACTCGTCCAACCGCAGCACCGTCGGCTACGGCTCAACCGCAACCAGCACCGATTCCGCAGCCGTCAGCACCGTCAACTTATCCTCAAACGCCAGAACTAGTCGCATCCCAACCAGCGGTGCATCAACCACATGTAGCCGCTCCTCAATACGCACCCACGCAACCGCCCCCGTCTCGTTATCCGTCACCGCCGCCGGTCGTCATTACAAAACCCACTACTTTTTCGGCAACGCCAGCAACGTCAATAAACGATGAAGAAGACTTAGAAATCCCAACTTTCTTGCGCAAGAAAATGGTGTAAGTGCAGCCAGCTTATGCATTGTCCCATTTGCAGCCATCCAGATACGCGCGTAGTAGATTCGCGGCTCGCACTCGATGGAGCTGCTGTTCGTCGTCGTCGCGAATGTGATCAATGCGAGTACCGATTTTCCACTTCCGAAGAGGTGGAATTATTGGATTTGATGATCGTTAAACGCGATGGCAGGCGCGAGGCCTATGCCCGCGAAAAAATTGCCCGAGGTTTACGTAAAGCTCTGGAAAAACGTTCTTTTACCGAAGTTGATTTTCGGACGTTAGTGCAGTCTATTGAACGAGCCATCCAGCGGCGTAAGAACATGGAGATTCGTAGTTCTGATATCGGCGAAATCGTGATGGAAGAGCTGAAAGCTTTTGATAAAATTGCCTACATACGTTTTGCTTCAGTCTATCGTTCCTTTGAAGATGTAAAAACTTTTGAAGAAGAGCTGCGTCGTCTGTTAGCCTCGAACAAGCACAAGCGTGTGCAGAAAAAAGGCGTAAAAAAGCATGAAGCCGCGGCTTCTTAGGTCTTTGCTCGGTCTTACGTTAGTAGTTGGTCTTCAACGTGGTGCTACGCCTAAGCGGAGGAGAATTTAACGCCCGAGTAGAATTTGCGCGGCGCATGCGCTATCATGAGCCAGTTCTATGCGCACACGCACCAAAATTGTAGTTACGCTTGGTCCTGCTTCCTCGTCTCCAGAGATGTTGACGTCACTTGTCAAAGCTGGGATGAATGTTTGTCGTCTAAACTTTTCGCATGGCACGCATGAGACTCACGGCGAGCACATCCAGAACATCAAACGCATATCCGCCAAACTAGCAGAACCGCTAGCTATTTTACAAGATATCCAAGGTCCAAAAATTCGCGTCGGCAATGTTCCAGTGACTGGTCTTGTGTTCGCGGACGGAGATACAGTAGTGTTCACCACTGATCCAGACGATATGCAGCATGTGCAGATAGATTATGCGGATTTGCATCTGCACGTCACAGCTGGACAGCGTTTTTTGCTGGACGATGGTTTGTTAGAGACCGAAGTTATCTCGATCCATGGTCGTGCCCTGTCAACGCGCGTGATACATGGTGGCACGCTCCTACCATACAAAGGCTTGAACGTGCCTGGCGCAGCTCTGCCAATCTCTTCGCTAACCGAAAAAGACCGTCAAGATTTACGCTTTGGGGTGGCCGAGCAAGTGGATTGGGTAGCACTTTCTTT
>CAZDER010000084.1:0-3814 GCA_964504505.1 uncultured Gammaproteobacteria bacterium
GGGGCAAGCTTGAGCAGCCATCAGAATAGTTTCATCATCAGCACCTTTTTGATCAACTATATAAGCCTTATTATCTGCATCAAGCTGAAAAACAGCCGGGGCAATCACCACGCACGGCGCGGCTCCGATGCACAGCTCGCGATCAACTACGACTTTGGAGATTTTTAGAGGAGACATAGGGGACAGTATAAACTCAAAAATCAAAGGCGTGTAGAGGCAGATAGTGCCTATCCTTCCCGTCCGAAATATTTTTCCCGGTAGAACACGATCAACTGCTCAACTTCTGGCAGACAAGCGGGATTGCCAATACCGACCTTGAGTTTAGCCTGGACTTTGTCTAAAGTATCGGCGCCATCAAGCACAGCATCTTCAATATCATGATCGGTAACTTTAGCGGTCTGATCGACAATTCTGCCTTGTTCGACCTCGAGTTTGTCAACCATGCCAGCACGGCGATACCAATCATTGATAGCAGCGCGCAAAGCCTTATCGCCCAACACCGAACAATGCACCTTGCGAGCCGGCAAACCGCCAAGACGCAACATAATGTCTTGCGGCCGCAACGCGCGCGCCGCCTCAAGCGTCACTCCACCATTTTCGGTGACCATCACCGAGAGCATCGAAGTCGCTGCGATAGCCGAAGCACAACCAAAGGTTTTCCACTTTAGATCGGTAATGCG
Source organism: uncultured Gammaproteobacteria bacterium (assembly GCA_964504505.1). Taxonomy (GTDB): domain Bacteria; phylum Patescibacteriota; class Patescibacteriia; order 2-12-FULL-60-25; family 2-12-FULL-60-25; genus JAGOUY01. The sequence goes on from CAZDER010000084.1 coordinate 681, forward strand.
CTCTGTAGTCGGATCAACCTTGATCCAAATCTTCATCGCATCACCGCAAGCCGGCGAACCAACCATACCCATCGCAGCATCCTTGTACTGACCTTCATGTCCATCCTCCATGAAGTTCTTGGGATGAAAAAAGTGTTCTTTGACAATCTCGGTGTAAAACCAACTTTGACCCGCAGCTTTGCCAGCACCGACGATATCGCCACGAACGACAGGAGTAGTTGAAAATTGGAGGGGATTCATAGTAGGTCAAAGTCATAAATCAAAACTCAAAAAGCAAAATTGCCGAGACTTGATTCTGGTTTAGTGATATTTTTGAGTTTTGATTTATGACTTTTGATTTCTGATTTCACGCGTATGACTTTTGATTTCATACAAAGTACTTCATATCCAGCTTAGTCGGACTCATCTGGCGCAAGCGTTCGACGATGCTGGGCATGATTTTGATGACGTAATCAATGTGTTCGGCGGTAGTTGCATGACCAAGCGTGAAACGAATCGAGCCATGGGCAGCCTCGTAAGCCAGACCCGTGGCAAGGATAACGTGCGAAGGATTGAGCGAGGCCGAGGCACAGGCCGAACCAGTCGAGGCCATGATGCCAACCGCATCAAGATAGAGCACCGCCGCCTCACCCTCGATATCGAGGAACGAAACGTTGACGCTATTAGCTAAACGTTCCGTCGGATGACCGTTCAAACGCGCTTTGGAGATTTTGAGTAAACCAGCAACCAAACGATCACGAAGTGCCGTGAGACACTTAACTTCTTCAGCACGTTCAGCTTGGGCAAGTGCGAACGCTTTAGCAAAACCCACAATGGCTGGCACATTTTCAGTGCCCGAGCGGAGGTTGCGCTCTTGTCCGCCGCCACGCATAAGCGGTTCGAGCTTGATACCGCGGCGCATATACAGCAGACCGATGCCTTTTGGTCCGTACATTTTGGCAGCGTTTGCCGTCAACAGATCGACGTGCAATTTGTCGACGTTGATCTCGAGAGAACCAGCAGCCTGACAGGCATCAGAGTGAAAGAATGGATAGATGGTAGCATGGTGTTTGCGCCAAACCAGCAAGGCGCGACCGATGTCGGCAATGGGCTGGATAGTCCCGATTTCGTTATTGGCAAACATGATAGACACGAGCACAGTGCTTGGCGTAAGTGCTGCCTCTACATCTTTTACCAACACGCAACCATCACGATCTACTGGTACAAGTGTAAGCTCAATCTGTTTGGTTTTTTGCCAATGTAAAAGCGGTTCAAGCACCGAATGATGCTCGATCGTTGAAGCGACAACGTGCGGAAGAGTACTAGGAATAGGTTCTTTCATCCTCTGGATGATCCCCGCCAGTGCCAGATTATTGGCTTCGGTGCCGCCAGAGGTAAACACAATCTCATCGTCATGCGCGCTAAGCAGCAACGCGATAGTTTTGCGTGCCATAGTAATCGCCTCCTTGGCACGCACGCCAAGCGTATGAAAAGATGAAGGATTGCCAAAATCCTCCATAAAATATGGTTGCATCGCCTCTAGCACACGCGGGTCAAGCGGCGTGGTAGCCGCGTGGTCAAGGTAGATGAGGGTTTTTGGAAGAGGAATCATAAGAAGGGGAAAGAATGTCGGAGAGGGATGTTGAGCAGAGGTGTTTTTGAATGAGACGTTGGAGACCGTGCCAGATGGATTTAGTGCGGCAGTTTTTAGCATGAGGACAAGCAACCGAACCTTTTTGACACTCGACTAGCACGACTTCTCCCTCCAGCGCCGTACCGATGTGTGCGAGCGTGATCTCATTCGGCGCGTGTGTGAGGCGATATCCCCCGCATGGACCCTGACGACCCTCAATCAACTTGGCTTGACGCAAATCAGCGGCTATTTCTTCAAGATAGGTCGCCGATAGACCCGACGCTTGAGCCACGCTTTTGAGGCTTAAACGCTGATCTTTAGCATAGGCAGCCGCCAGTGCCGCCATCAACTCCAACCCAGCATGGACTCGTTCAGAAATCTCAAACATAAAACCATGTGACTAGCATGGAAATTAGAGGCTACGACTAGCCGTGTCAAGTCCACTTATTTTTCGTTTAAGGATGAGCAGGTTAAACCCGTCAGGTTCTTGTTGCATTTGGCAGATACGGTCGATATTCTTGGAGCGAAACTTACAGCTATCCTAAACTGATGCTTTCTGTTCGCACGATCTGCTCTAATTCAAATGCGTCTGCGTGACTACAAACGCCAAGATAAGAATTTATATTGTCTTCATTCGCGCGCCGTAACATCCTTTCTGCCGTGTTGATGCGTACGACCGTCGCATGTGGAAATAATACATATCCCAAAAAATCTATTCCCTGTGCCCATGTACGGATGAACACTTTCTTCGGATGCAACTGGAGCGAAAGTGTCTCGTTCAAAAAATCATCGAGGCTTTTAGTCACACCTGAAAGGCGTTCTCTTGGTTCGCTTAAAATAATGAAATCATCGCAGTAGCGCAGATAGTGTTTTTCATGGAGCGTCATCTTCACGTACCGATCCAACTCATGCAGGTAGATGTTGGCAAACAGTTGGCTCGTGAGGTTGCCTAGAGGAACACCTCGACGATCAGCGACGGAAAAACTGCCGATGATATTTTCAAGCAATCGCATAACTTTTTCATCCTTGATCTGCCTCGCCAACAAACAAAACAGCGTGTCATGGTTCACGGACGCAAAAAACTTTCTAATGTCACATTTCAAAGCGTAGACAGTTCGTGTATTATTGCGACTCGCTTGACGAAGAAACGTACGAAGTCGGTTCACGGTCGCGTGCGTGCCCTTACCGACACGGCACGAGTAACTGTCATGGATGATCCGATGCTCGAAAAATGGTTCGATAATGTTCACGATGGCTTGATGAACAACTCTGTCTTGCACCGTCGCCTTGTGGATTTGACGTTGCTTTGGATCGTAGATGGTAAACGGTTTATACGGGTCGTGACGGTATTCGCCGGAGAGAAGGCTATCACGCAATGAGAAGAGATTGTCTTCCAAATGGATTTCAAAAGCCATCACGTCGGTCTTGGAACGCTTGCCATCACTGAACCTTGCCCAAGCAGTGAAAATGTTTTCAATGGAGCAAACTTGTTCAAACAACCTTTTATTCATGTCGAATTTTC
>CAZDER010000085.1:0-3748 GCA_964504505.1 uncultured Gammaproteobacteria bacterium
TCGAAGTGACGTTGGTACCTAGAGCATTGGCAAATTGAGCGAAGGTGGCATACGAGTTGGTCGAAGTACTATTCGTGCCACGTGCGTTGTAGAATTGTTGAAAAGCCGCGTAGGCGTTGGTGGTAGTGACGCTCGTGCCACTAGCCGTGCCAAACCCAAACAAGGTGGTATACAAATTCGTCGAGGTGGTATTTGTGCCTGTGGCATTCGTCCAAACGAAGGATGAGGCGTTGAGAGTGGTGGCATTCAGTGTTGCTAGGACAGCATTCACAGCATATAATCCAGTTGACGAGACATTGCCCGCGACAGATAATGATCCGTTAAGCGTGGAAGTGCCACTGCCTTGGAAAGCAAACACGCCGCTGCTCGTGACCGAACCTTGTCGATTGAGAGCGTATACCTGCGTGCCTTGATCATTTATCCCACGTAGCAAGTAATCGTTTTGACTGGATGTGCCTTTAGACCGTACTTCAAGGGCTGTGCGCGTACCAGTCGCGGCATTATTCTCGGTTTGATGGACTGTAAACAACGTTTGACCGCCACTGGCACTGCTCGAGGCATACATCCCTTGCAACTGTTCCGCATTAAATGCCTGTGGCACTGCGCCCAAACGCTTGCGCGGAGACATCTCGGCATCTGCGCCAATGGTAACGCCGAGATAGATCACGTCGCTGTTCCAATTGATGCCGTCAAGTGTGTTTTGCCAGCCGCCAGATGCGGACGGATCGCCCAGCATAAGATTAAACAACCCGCCTTGCACCGTGACAGGAATAGCTGTGGGCACCACCGTTGTTCCAGTAGCCGCCCACAAAGCCACACCTCCACCAGATGCCGCCGAATATAAACTAAACTTCATCTGATACACTCCATCCGCAACAACAACTCCAGTCGAATTAAGTAGCTTGCCCTGATAACTAATTTGCCGATTAATGCCAGTGGCCGCCTGCACTGAAGCGCACGCCAACACCAACAACAGGAGGCAAAACCCTAAAAGAACAGTGCCGACAAAGCGCGCGGACATATCTACATCTATTATATACGCTTTTTCCACACCCCCTTTTTTCCGCTCTACCCAGCAATAGTTCAGCCATTACCCATATACTGCTATTGTGGATTAGATGTGGATAAGCTGTGAGCTACCCCAAAACTACTCCCATTTTTCTTGTTTAAGCTTGTTGCGGCACTAGCTCGATTCTTTCCTTGACCACACACTCGTTGCCCTTGGTTAAATCAATATCTTTAGACTCAAATTTTTGATATCCACGCTTTTCAGCTGTCACGCGATACACATTTGGTCCCGTAAAAAATGCATACCTGCCATCTCTTCCTGTGACCTGCGTCTCGAGTAGCTTATGAAAACGTGTATCAAAAATGCGCACCACCGCTTGCCCAAGGCTCTGCTTAGAACCAGCCTCATAGACCAAACCCCAACCTTTAGGACTACCAACCCTCGCTAAACGATAAAACACGGCATAAGTTATGATCTGCATCAACAACATACCACCTGTCAAGCGACTAGGCGAAAGGCTAAACGAGGTAAGCGAAGCGACTACCCCAAACGCCGACACGACACGCTGAAATAGGCGTAAACGCTGGGCAGATATGATGCGTTGCGGGGCTAAACTAGGTTTATCCGCTGGATCCATGGGCACGTTGGCCGTCAACATAGCCGAATGCACAACCTCAATCGGTTCGCCATGATAAATATCCAAAAACGCCCCGTCCTCACGATCTTTGCTTAAATAAGTGCTCGGAAAGGTCAAACCTGCCTTGACTACTTGCAGACGATACATGCCAGGCTTTACAAAAAAAGAATAGCGACCTTGAGCGTCGGTAATTCTGGTTTGTACGGTTCGCCCTGTGCCAGCCTCAACTAAGCGTACCACCGCTAAATCTAGCGGTTGCTTGGAGAGCGCGTTATACACCACGCCCCAGGCTTTGCGCTTGCGTCTGCCGAGCAATAGTAAAGGTTGCGTGAACAAAAAATATAAATAGTGAAAGACATTAGCCGCCGAAGTCGCCGCGGCTAAATTGGCGAGCGTCGCCACCACTACAACCGGTGCCACCACTCGCGTATTGACCGTCTGCACTACAGGAGATGTGAGTACCGCTCGCGTATCCTCCAATAACTGCGCGGTAGCCGTAGTTAAGTTTGCCAGTATTGAAGCAGTTACCAGAATCACGTCTACCCCTAGTAGATTTTGCTGGATCATCACGCTCTGATCGATAGATAAATGCCCATCTTTACGAAATAGCAGACGATACATGCCTGGTTCTGCCAAAAATCCATAAGTGCCATCAGCCTGCGTGGTAAATGGATTAACTTGACGAGAAGTGCGCGGATCCCACAACGCCCATTCAGTGCCTCGCTGTTGCAAAACGCGTACTTCTACACCCGCGAGCGGCTGTCCATTATTTTGATCACGCACCACATAACGTGGTTTTGTCACCAATACCGTCTCGATTACGGCAGCGGTATCATCGGCTAGCTCGGCTTCAACCGTGGCTTGCACTCGCTCCATCGCAGGTAGATCAACCACTGTAAACCAGTGCCCTGTTGTATCTTGAGCTAATGCGTAACGCGCTTCTTCCACCTGCAATTCGGCCTGCATGACAGCGTATCCATCTACGCGAGCTGGAATACGTACGCGTAATGGAGTATGAGGAAACGTCTGAAACGAACCATCGTGCGCGGCTACCAACGTAAATACACCCGTTTCATCTTGCCACTCGACGGGCAAGGTGTGAGCAATGGGTCGACGCGGACCTCGTCGTGAAGTGCGGGGTAGAGGTGAGGGTGTAACTAGCAGCGTTGAAGAAGTGTCCTGTGTTTCTGGCACGGTTACCGCCATCCAAGTCCGTGCTGAAGCGATGGCTCCAGTCGAAGCATTGCCTAATCTATCGCGAGCAAATACGGCATAAAAGTATTCATGCCCAGCTTCCAAACCTGTATCAATCGCGGCGTTCAATCTACCTAGATATACTAGCCTCCCGTCCGTCGCGCTAATCGGAAAGCGATCCGTGCGACTAACTGCGACTACATCCGAAAAATCTTCGACCATAGGATTGCTCCACTCAAACGCCACTTGCCGATCTTGTCCTACGGCACGCAGCGAGGCTGGATTAGGCGGTGGCGTAAGATCGCTCGCAGTACGAAACGTCGCGACTCCAAACGCACTCGCTCCATGAGGCACGCGTGATACGATACGCAATTGATAGCTGGTGCCCGCGATCAGTCCGTTCAGCCGTATGGCATGACTAAAAACCACCGCCTCGTCCACGACGCGCTGCGCGTAATCAACCGTACCATATTCCACCAGACTCAAAGCTGCAAAGTTAGTGTCCCACGTAACTAAAGCTGAATGGTCGTCAATACTCACAACCTGTAGACCGTGAATCACGAACGGTGCCGTGCCGCCTCCACCAGAACCTCCACTTAACCCACCCGTGCCTACGTTATCCCCTCCGCCAGGGGAAGAGACTGGTGTTGGTCCCGGAGTTGGAGTGGGTCCATGTGTCGGAGTTGGCGTTGGCGTGGGAGCGGGTGTAGGCGTGGGAGTCGGGGTGGGAGTAGGACTTGACGTAGGAGTTGGCGTAGGTGATGGCGGCGGAATGGTTGATCCACCCCCACCCGTATCTGGAGGAGGCGATGGTGGAGCAGGAATAGTCACACTCACCGACAATGAATCTCCACTAGAAATAGGAATAAAAAACATTCCTATATCTCCGAACACTCCTCCAATGTACG
>CAZDER010000086.1:0-3732 GCA_964504505.1 uncultured Gammaproteobacteria bacterium
TTGCCTCACGTTTTTCCTAAGCTGGTTGATCATTATTTGGCCAAGGATTTAGACTGTCACCGCGAACAGTTGGTGGATTCTGTGCGTGGCTCGTACTTCGCGATCCATGCCAATGCGCTGGAACGCTGTGGTGGTCTGGATACGCGCTATTTTATTTGGTTCGATGAGGTTGACTATTGTAAAAAGGTGCAAGCGCAGGGGCTGAAGGTGGCGTATGTTCCGAGCATTCGTGCCACGGATTTAGTCGGTCAAAGTTTTGTGCAACGTGAGAGTTTTTGGAAGCAGAAGCATTTTACGCGCTCGATGATGCAGTATTTTGAGAAGTGGCAGCCTTGGTGGCAGACGTTGGTGCTGAAAGTGGTAGGGTTGGTGGTGCTTTTGGCGGTTTGGGTGATCGATGTATTACGCAAATCAAAAATCAAAAATCAAAACGCAAAAGTATAGTTATTCGGTATATCTTTGATTTTTGCATTTTGATTTTTGATTTAAACTTATGTCTCGCATCGCTATCCAGACACCTCTCTACCATAGCTCGCAACATCTGCCGATGTTGCTTAAGAGCCTCAAGGCACAGACGTTTACGGATTGGATATTTTACGCTTGCGAAAACTCTGGTGATGCCGCCGAGCAAGCCAAGGTCAAGCAACTGCTTGAAGACAGCGGTGTTCCCCACGTTTTTTTGGTCAGCGGTCGTAATCTAGGGTTTGCGGATGGGCATAACTTGCTTATGCAGCAGCATGAGGTGGAGTTTATCCTGCTTTTGAATGAGGATGCGTATCTTGATGCCGATCATCTCGCTCTTTGTGTGAAACGGTTTGAGTCGGATGTAAACTGCGCCGCTGTGGCAGGGGCGGTGTATTGTTGGAGCGCGCCAGTTGATCAAGCGGAGGTGTTGACGGACGATACGTGTATTGATACGTTTGCGATGGAGTACAACTGTCTGGCACACGCCGTCGATCTGTATGCGGGCGTAACGAAGCGCGAGGCGGTGGAGTTTTTGAAGGAAGCGAAGACGGTCTGGGGAGTGTCGGGTGCTGTCGCCATGTTTCGTCGTAGCCATGTTGGGGCAGTCTCGCCAGAACGCTTGATGTTCTATCCAGGTTTTTTTATGTATAAAGAGGACGTTGATCTTGCTATTCGTTTGCGACGCAAAGGATTTACGACGTGGTTTGATCCGGCGATCGTGAGCTTTCATCGTCGCAGCATTAAGACTATCAAGGGGATTTGCGCGCGTATCGAAGATGAGCGAAAGCGTCCGGCTCACTTGCGCCAGGCGATGTATCGCAATCAATGGTGGGTATACGCGAACCATGCCTCGTGGGCACTGGGTCTGACGGATATTGTTCGATCATTTGTCCACGAAATTGCTCACTCGATATTTGTCTTCTTGGTTTCACCGACGGTATTCTTTGGCGCGTGGAAGGAGATTCGCCAAGGCTGGTCGGCGGCTTGTGAGCGTCGACGAGCCTTGATGCGACTTGGGTTGCCACATAGACGCTTACTAATCTGACAGACTATCCCCTCCGTCCCTCGTCTAACTCGTGCCACCTCCCCTTTAGAGCGTCTCTCCCCTTGAAATAAGGGGAGATGCCGAAGGCAGAGGGGATAGTCCCCACGATTCACGTCTTACGACCATGACCATCTTTCCTAAAGTCGGCATCGTCTATCTCACTTACCCAACCACAAACTGGGAGCGGGATATCAATCGTTGTTTGACTTCGATGGAGAAGTTGAACTATCCCAAAGATAAACTTGAGCTTATTTGCGTCGAGTCGAAAGACAAACTGCCGCCAGTCAAGCCTTGGTTTGATGAACGCTGGCTGCCGAAGTCGGAGCAGGAGTTGCCGCGTATCACATACATCTATAATGATGCATGGATTGGATTTGCCGGCAACAACAATCTTGGGCTTGAAAAAGCCAAAGAGCTTGGGTGTGCGTATGTGCATCTGACGAACGAAGACACAGATGTTGATCCTGACTATATTCTGCGTGCTGTTGAGCGAGCCGAGTCTGATTCCTCGATCGCTTTTGTGCAATCGTTGATTTTATTGGGAGAGGAACGTGATCAGGTCAACACCATCGGCAATGCTTTCCACTATCTTGGGTTTGGTTATTCCAATGGTTACAAGTGGACAAAAGCTCGAGCGTTAGCTTTTTTTGAAGAGGAAAAGGCACGAGGAAATAAAGAGTTGGAGATAGGCTATGCTTCAGGCGCAGGTGTCTTGTGCCGTATTTCGGCACTTGGCGGGGCGAGCCTTTTTGACGAGAAGCTCTTTCTTTATCACGAGGATACAGATGCAACGTTGCGTGCGCGTATACGTGGATTGAAAACGGTGGTCGAGCCAACGTCGCTTGTTTGGCACTACTACGAGTTCGCCAAGAGCAAGATGAATTATTATTGGATGGAACGTAACCGTTACGTACTCATGTTTAGTTACTATCGCTTATGGACGCTGATCGTTCTTTTCCCGATGATGATCATGATGGATGTTGGTCTCTTGCTTTTTTCTTTCAAGGGTGGATGGGCGGACATGAAGTGGAAAATGTACAAGGAGTTATGCACAGCGGACTTTTGGAAATGGATTAAGACGCGTCGCAAAGATATTCAATCCATTCGTACAATTTCTGATCGCGAATTTTTACGCACGTGTGTGACAGAGATTGCATTTCAAGAGGAAACGGTGAAAAATCCTCTGCTTGATGAAGTAGGGAATCCACTTTTGAAAGCGTATTGGTTTGTGGCGAAGCATTTGATTCAGTAGACGGGTGATCTGGGTCTTGACGGCGTTTGATGAATGCGTGATGGGAGAGTACAATCGTGTCATAAAACTTTTTTGTTCGTTCTATCTGTATTTAAATATGCTTCAGAACATACGTCTGCGTTCGTTCGTTGTAGGGGGATGTGCATCCCTTGCTTTGCTTCTCGGAAGTGGAGTTTTTACACAGGTACAAGCGAAGAGTTGTACTAGTGTACTCGCTGGTCTGTGGGCAGTCTCGGCGACTTGGGGGACTGGCTGTTTGACTCCTCCAAGTGTTCCTGGTCCTGGAGACACGGCTATAGTGGCAGTTGGGACGGTGTCTCTTGGGGCTGATGTGAGCGTTTCGGTTCTTACTGTTGATGCAGGTATCCAACTCAATACTTTAGGCTACGCGTTGATGGTAACAAGTACCGCGACTGTCACCGGAGCTGTGACTTCCACGACTGGTACGTTGACGTTTCAGAAGGAAGGTGCTGGAACTGGGCTCGCGATCGCTGCTACCACTGGTTTTGTGAGTTCGACTAATGGTCTGATCTCTGCGTCTACCACGACGATTGGAGCTGGTGGCTTTTTAGCTAGCAACGCTGGAAGCATCTATATTTCTGGAAATTTGACTAACGCGGGTACAATTTACGCAGGTATTTCCCCTGCCACTGTTACACTCGATGAAAACTTCAACAACAATGGTGGAATATTCAACCACAATGGAGGAACCCTTGTCCTCTCTGGTACGTCTGGTGCAGGCGCAACGATCACGGCTGTTCCCACTGTCTATACCTTGAGTGTCACAAAAGCCTTAGGAGCGAGCATAGGAATAGCTGCTGGCACTAATCTTGCCGTTCTCAATACCTTGACCACAAGTGGCGCAAACAACCTAAACCTCGCCTCCAACAATCTCACTGTCACTGGTGCCACCATCATCGGTACAGGCACATCAGTTACTTCTTCTGGTAACCTCTTCTTTGGAAGTACA
>CAZDER010000087.1:0-3672 GCA_964504505.1 uncultured Gammaproteobacteria bacterium
TGACGGAATCCGCCCTTCACCATGCCGCTCAGAATCATCATCTCGCTCGGCGGCTCGCTCGTTGCTCCACCGATGGGTATCAATACCGAGTTTCTAAAGGCTTTTCGCCATTTAATCTTGGAGGAGTTAGCTAAAGGCAAACGCTTTATTTTTATGATCGGCGGCGGTTCAACAGCGCGTATCTATATGCACGCCGCCAAAGAAGTTGCGCCACTTGAGGAGGAAGATATGGATTGGCTAGGTATCCATGCCACCCGCATCAACGCCCATCTTTTACGCACCGTTTTTCGTGCGCAGGCACATCCAGTCGTGTTTAAAGACTATCGTCGTCGCATGATCTACACCCAGCCAATCTTGATCGGAGCTGGTTGGCGGCCGGGTCGCTCTACCGACGACGGGGCGGTGCGTCTCGCCAAGCTTTATGGAGCGCAGACGATCATCAATCTCACTAATGTCGAACGTGTTTACGACAAAGACCCAGCTAAACATCTCGACGCTGTTCCATGTGATCGGATTGCCTGGGCGGATTTTCGTAAACTGGTCGGCACCAAGTGGTCGCCAGGTTTAAACGCTCCATTTGATCCAGTCGCCTCCACCTTTGCCGCCAAACATAAACTCAAGGTCATCATCGCCAAAGGCACAGACTTGATGAACCTCAAAAAGATCCTCGATGGTCAAGCGTTCATCGGCACGACGATCGAATAAGACGGCTATCCCTTGTTGGTACTGCCAAATAAGTTGATTTTATACTTGGCGACCTCTGTCATTAGCAAGCTAGCTGGTTCGAGGAGTTGGCGCGGATCAATGACTGTAGGCAATTCGTCCACAGCTTCGCGGATACCAGCCGTAAAGGCCAAGCGCAAATCTGTATCGATGTTGATTTTGGCTACGCCGAGTTTGACGGCTTGTTTGATGTCCTCATCTAAAACGCCACGCATTTCGCCAAGCTTTGCTCCGTGTTTCTCGGCTAATTCGACCACATCTTCCATCACGCCCGAGGCACCGTGGAGTACGATTGGCAGTTTGACGAGTGTGGCAATCTTTTTTAAGCGGTCTAAATCGAGATGTGTCACGCCCTTAAACTTGTAGGCACCGTGAGCTGTGCCGATTGCCACGGCTAAGGTGTCGCAACCAGTTTCTTTGACAAACTGTTTGGCTTGTTCAGGGTTAGTTAAAACCGCATTTCGAACGGCTATGCTCACTAAGTCCTCGATGCCTTTGATAGAACCAAGTTCAGCTTCCACCGAAACTCGCTTGGCGCGTGCCCACTTCACGACTTGTTTGGTTAGGCGCACGTTTTCGGCGTAGGAGAGAGCCGAGCCATCAAACATCACGCTCGTGTAACCAGAGCTGATAGCTGTTTTGATAACGTCGAGATTTTTGCCGTGATCGAGATGCAGCACGACTGGAATAGCAGCTTTGGCCGCCACGCGCACCATGGCGATTAAGTAATCCATGCCAGCATACTCGATCGCGCCTTCACTGGTTTGCACGATGATAGGCGAACACAGCTCCTCGGCCGCACGCATGATGGCTTTGAGCATCTCGAGATCGTTGACATTAAAAGCTGGTACGGCGTATTTGCCGGCGCGAGCTAGTTTGAGGATGGAGAGGGAAGGGACGAGCATAAGAAATTATTTGGTTTGTTGTTTTATATGTAGGGGCGACATTCATGTCGTCCGTTCGGTCGAGAGGAGGGCGGGATAAATCCCACCCCTACATGAGACGCGTTGCCTGTACTCCTTTAAACTTCCGCAACACTTGCTCCAACTTCGCTCTACTCATGAGCCCAGCTTGCGGTCCGATGAATTGGATGATGCTCCATGCCTGGGCTGTACCGTAACGAAGTGCTTCGGGAATCGTTTTGCCTTGTAACCGAGCATAGGAAAAGGCCGTGGCAAAACCATCACCAGCACCAGTGCGTTCGACTTCTTTGCCAGGAAAGATCGGACAATGCCAAGCACCTGTCTTATCCAGCGCATAGGCACCATCTTTTCCGTCCGTAATCACGACGATACGCATCCCATAAGTAAACAGCTGCTGGATCAGATCTGGAACAGGTTTGGGTTGACACTCAAGTAACAGCTCGGCTTCTTCTTTGTTGCCCACAAAAACTTCTGAACGAGCGATGACGGCTACGAGCGACTTGCGCCCGCGGCGTAATTGATGCGTGCCAGGGTTGAATGTCAACCGTGTGCTGGGGTGCTGCTTGAGGTGCAGTAAAAATGTGTGCTCGAAAGCTTCGTGACCTTTGCCAAGCGAACTGTAATAAATCCATTTTACTTTGGGCAAGATGGGTAAATGGTAGCGGTATGGTTGATGATAGACGAGGATAGTGCGTTCGCCTTGAAACGATAGAATCGTGGAATAGTTGGTCTCGAGTTTTTTGTCGCGCACCACTAGATGCGTAGCCACGTCTTCTTGGCGCCAATGATCGAGGATCGCTTGCCCAGCTTCGTCGTGACCAACTGTGCTTACGATGGCGGTTGAACAACCTAAACGCGCAAAACCAATCGCCGCGTTCGAGGCATTACCGGCACCGGGGATTTTAGTGACGCCTTCAACGGGAATCTTTTCGCCGTAGGGCAAACTTAATAGGCAATGAGTGCGATCCAAGCGGCAAGAGACGCTGGCTTCGGAAATCGTGACAAAAACATCAAGCATACAATCGCCGATAGCGAGCACTTCAAAGAACAGGCGTGACATAGCTATTCCAGCATACCATGATCTACAGCTTGCCGTTTAGCCCTACAGCGTTTATACTGTGAACATATGCAAAAAAAATCCTCTCACCTCGGCATCGGTATGATGGTCGGCTCAATGGTCGGTCTCGCGGCAGGCTTCTTTCTTCAGTCACGTCAGGGCAAGCAGCTGACTAAAGACGCAGAAAAGAAGGCTAGCCAATTGCAAAGTAAGATCATGAAAAAGTTGCAGGATGTCGAAGTGCTGTCCAAGGAGAAATATACGGAAGTCGTCGATGAAGTTTTGGCTTACTACGAAAAGAGCAAGGATATCGCCAAAACAGAGTTGCCCGAAGTCCGGGCTAATCTCATGAAAAAATGGCGATCAATCGAGGCCAAACTCAAAGAGTTGGAATGATCAAGGTTCACCGTTTTATTGGGACGTTCGACTTAACGTCTCAACCGGTAGTCATAACGGATGCTGAACTCGTCCATCGCCTGGGACGGGTTTTGCGTTTGCAGCTAGGTGAGCCTATTACGCTTTGCGATGGACAAGGAGCGGAAGTTCATGGCGTGATTGAGTCGATAGACAGGCATAAGATGGTGGTGCATGTGCTCGAACGCGCATTGAGTGTTGCCGAGTCGCCGATCAAGCTCACGCTGTATCTTGCTCTCATTAAACGTGAGGCTTTTGAGCTAGCTGTGCAAAAAGCCACCGAAGTTGGCGTAACCGAAATCGTGCCGATCATGACCGAGAGAACCAGCAAAACTACGCTTAATCTGGAGCGTTTGCGTTTAATCGTGCGTGAAGCGGCGGAACAGTCTGGGCGTGGCTATGTGCCGAGTGTGCAGGTGCCGCTCATGTTCGACGACGACAAGAACCATCACGACTTCAAGAATCACCTGAGCGTCATCCTCGGGTTTTCGGCGATCCTGCTCGCCCAAACCGAGGCCGACGACCCGCGCCGTGCCGATCTCGATGAAATCCACA
>CAZDER010000088.1:0-3624 GCA_964504505.1 uncultured Gammaproteobacteria bacterium
CCTATTTGCCTGCCATATTCTCGCTTGATTTAGAGACGTTTTTGGATATTGCTGGTCAAAATCCGTTTGTAGCCATGTGGATACTGCTCAAATCAGGCGGTTGGCTGTTTCTGTTGTGGTTTGTGTGGTGGGCTGGCTTACAGACGTATCAGACATACATTCAAAATCGTTTTTGGAGCAAAAAGGAGTGGATGCTGATGCAAATCACAGTGCCACGCGTTACCGAGCAAACGTGTAAAGCTGTGGAAAACATGTTTGCCACTATTGCCGGTATCCATACCGGACCAACTTGGACAGACACCTGGATTGATGGCCTGTTGCAACCCACCGTCAGTTTAGAGATCGCCTCGATTGATGGTCACGTGGCTTTCTATATTTGGTGCGAACGGCGTTTTGAGGTCATGATGAAATCGGCGATTTACGCGCAATACCCAGATGCTGATATAACCGAAACGGAAAATTATGCCAACAACGTGCCGCAAAACTATCCCGATGACGAGTGGGACTTGTGGGGTACCGAAATGGTGGTCGTCGCACCTGATCCGTTTCCACTCAAAACTTATCCAGACTTTGAAGATAAAATTTCAGGCGAACTCAAAGATCCGATCGCTGGTTTATTGGAAAACCTCGCGCATCTTGGACCGGGCGAACAGGCGTGGTATCAAATCAATATCCAGCCCACCGATCAAAAAGATTTTCGTAAACGCGCCGAAATCGTGCTTAACAAAATCAAGGGCGTGAAGGAGAAACCAGCGGCTATGGCACTCGATAAAATGTTTCTTTATCCTCTGCAGATACTCGGCGACATCTTAGTTTCGGCTATCGGTGGAGTTGCGTCTCCAGCTGCTAAACCTAAGGAAGAAAAAAATCCTTTGTTTCCTAAATTGGCAGCCTTATCGCCAGGGGAAAAAAATATTTTAGAAGCAGTCGAGCGCAAAAACTCTAAAATCGGATTTAATACTAAAATTCGCTATATCTATGTGGGTAAAAAAGAGGTGTTCAAGAAGCCGCGCGCCGTGCACGCTTTTATCGGCGCAATCAAACAGATGAACACCTTCGATATGCAGGCTCTCAAACCTGAATCCAAGGTCTGTGGCGTGAGCTCTAGCATTATTTGGTTCAAGGAAGCTCGCAATAACATCCGTAAAACAAAATTAGCTAAACGCTATGCATTGCGTTCGGGTTATGGCGTCGATCGTCATTTTATGTCGGTCGAAGAGCTAGCTACGCTTTGGCACTTCCCGATTTTACTCCAAGTCAAAGCGCCACAACTGCAACGCACGGAAGCTAAGAAAACCGATGCGCCTGCCAACATACCGTTTGAGTGATGCTATATGCCTGTCATCTACGATCATGATCACGAACACGAAATCACGCTGTTTGCGGAAACCAACTTCCGCAATCAGCATCGGCGTTTTGGTATAAAAACTGATGATCGCCGCCGTCACATGTACGTGCTCGGTAAAACTGGCATGGGCAAAACTGCGTTGATGGAGAACCTGATCTTGTCAGACATCATCGCTGGTCATGGCTGTTGTTATATCGATCCGCATGGCGATACGGCCGAAAAGCTGATCGACTTTATTCCGTCGCATCGCGTCAACGACGTGGTCTACTTTAATCCAGCTGATACCAGTTTTCCGATGGGCTTCAATATACTTGAGACAGATAATGATGATCAAAAACCCTTGGTTGCCTCGGGTCTGATGGGAGTCTTTAAGAAGATTTGGCCAGATGTGTGGAGCCCACGCATGGAATACATCCTCATGAACTGCGTGCTGGCATTGTTGGATTATCCTGGTGCCACCTTGCTCGGTATTAGTCGTATTTTGGTTGATAAAGAATATCGCGCGCGAGTAACGGCTAAGATTCGTGATCCGATTGTCAAAACGTTTTGGATTGCAGAGTTCTCTTCTTGGTCAGAAAAATATGCGACAGAAGCGATCGCGCCTATACAAAACAAGGTTGGTCAATTTCTATCTTCGTCCGTTGTCCGTAATATTGTGGCGCAAGTCAAATCAACCCTCAACTTTCGTCAGATTATGGACGAAGGCAAAATCTGCATCGTCAATCTTTCTAAAGGTCGGATTGGCGAGGATAATATGCGTCTGCTAGGCGGCATGGTGGTGACCAAGATTCAACTAGCGGCGCAAGAACGCCAAAACATAGCTGAACACGAACGTCGAGATTTTTATGTGTATGTGGATGAGTTTCAGAACTTTGCTAACGAATCATTTGCCACGATTTTGTCGGAAGCGCGTAAGTATCGCCTCAATTTGACTGTTGCTCATCAATACATCGAGCAACTGGATGAAAAGGTGGCACCTGCCATTATTGGCAATGTGGGTACGATTATTTTGATGCGTATCGGTGGCACGGATGCCGAGTTTTTTGAAACGGAGTTTGCACCTACGTTCTTGCCAGAAGATTTGGTGAGTTTGGCTAAGTATCAGATATACTTAAAGCTCATGGTTGATGGTGTGGCGACACCGCCCTTTTCTGCCAATACCATGAGTCCGATCGCTAAACGCATGGCTTCGATGGCAAAAGTAGTGCAAATCAGTCGCGAGCGCCATGCTGAACCGCGCGCTTCAATCGAAGAAAAGGTGCTTAAATGGAGTGGTTTTGAAACGGTTGGTTCATCGACAGGCAGAGCAGCTACCGAAGACGATTTTGGAGCACGGGTTAATGCCACGCCTCCAGCTGCGACTGCTTCGTCTGCCAATATCTATTATCCGCCCATCGAAACGGAAGAAGAGCAACAGGCAAAAACCGAACAAGCCGAGAACACCTCACGCGATTTAGTCTCGCGTCAAAATGTTTCGGCTGCTGATCGTGCATCTTCCGCCGAGTTAGACATGCGCGGTCAGGTCAGCACTGCACCAGAAACCGAGTATCTGTCGTTGAAACCGGAACGTTTAGCCGCGATTGCTGCGGCCACGGCTGCTAATGCTAGTGGTGGCAAAAAAAAGGAGCGACCGCGCTTTCCGCACACCTGCAATCGTTGCGGCAAAACTTGGGAACTGACGATTCAGCTTGATGTCACGCGGCCGATGTATTGTCTCGAATGCCGTCCGATCGTCTTGGAAGAAAAAAAGAATCGTGGCTCGTCCGTGAAACAGCTAGCACGTACGTTGCCACTACCAGAACCAGAAACCGTGCATCACGAAGACCGTGCGGAGATGTCTTTTGTGCACGGCGAACAAGTGCCGAATGCTCTTGCCGCGGTCAAGCCACGCGTGATAGGTGCGCCACCTCTAGCCTCCCACACGGAGCCCCTAAATCCCCTAAAGGGGACTTCCGCAATTCCTCCAGCCTCTCTTTCTAACCGTCCAACTTTGCTAGAAGAGATCACGCAAGCCAAAGGTCAACCGCTCGAGTTGGATAAAAAAGTTTTGGAAGCGCGTGCGGGCGAGGTACGTCCTCCACGTCGCGACGATCGCCATCGTTCGCATGAGCGTGAGCGTGGTCGGTGGGATAACGTGCCAATGCGCCCTGTTGATCGATCAACCATGCCAGATGCTCATGCTCGCAGACCGCCGTCTCCACCGTCTGTGGTGTCTTATAAACCTCCAGCCTCCAGCCTCCCCCGCCTCCTCGGCGGACACGCGCCTCCAGCCTCAT
>CAZDER010000089.1:0-3537 GCA_964504505.1 uncultured Gammaproteobacteria bacterium
TTGTACCCCGAATCTCTCTTATATGGTGGTTCAATTTTCCCAGACCATTATAAACTGTATTTGCCCCAGATGATGCCAAAACGTAACTGCCTGCAGCACACATGAACACGACAGACAAGAAAATTACGTATGGAAATATGCTCGCCATCTTCGACAATACCTGCGACAAACGTAGAAGATACATAACCTGAATGTAAATAATTAATGATGCTTGCCACTCGTTGTATGATGTTCACCCCCTTCTTCATCATTACTCAACTTACTGACGATGATTAACACAACGATCGGGAGTAAGAACCAAATGACCTTGGCTATCTCACCAATAAATAGACTTCGGATTGTCCACGATATCTGGCTCGCTAAAAGGACATCTAAATATCTCAATGCAATGGATGCTAGAAGACCAGCCTGGGCAAAACCGACTGCCACCACCTTCCACCAATCTGACAACCAACGGGTACGGTGCTGACGATGATCGCCGCGCAGGGCAACCCCCCATGACACTACTATAAAAATACCAACGATTAGAATCGCGAGAAAAATCATCTTGATCGAATAATTTGGATCGCGTGATTCGCTGATTTGATCGATGAGCTTCTGACCAAATGGCACCCCTTCGATTAAAGCTGATGTGACATAAATACTTATGAGGTTATTAATTATTTTTCCATATGGCAAAAAAACACCGACAACAAAAAAATGCTGGCGAACCCCGCTATTACCAAAATATCCAAGCTACCCAATGAACCTAAATGAGCGATTATCTCAAGCATAAGACTATACTGTTACTCTCAAGGTTTATGAATATATATATTATTCCATTCTTATAAATATTCTCCAGCTCAACCACGAAGCATGTCTGAGCCAAGGAGGGGTGAACTGCACCCTGACTGATTTGATTTCAGACAAATGTTTGATATACTCTTTCAACACTTGCTCACTTTTGCCGCATAGAGCGTATTTGAAATCGTTGTTATCGAAATCCGGACGCTGGGTACCTTGAAAATTGTTGGTCATGTATATTCGACCAGCGGCGATATCAACTTCTTCTATGTTTAAGTGTAGCCTATTATTCTCATCTTCGGCAACACTGCCGATAGGAACGGCTGCCTTAATTTTATTTTTTATAATTTTTTCCAAAACAATTCTATCGTATGCTAGACCGCTTACGCGCACCGACAACGCCAACTTAAATGTGTCAGCTTCCGATCCGACAGTCGGCTCCACACTTTGCAACAACCTTCTCAGTATCCTCCGTAAAAGCCTCATGTGCGCGGAGGAGTGGGAGCTGCTCATCAAAGTCCCCCGAATCAAATGGTGACGCGTTCCCCCGTCGCCGTATCGCTTCCTGTCGATCGAACAAAGCCTACAACTCCTGGCGGGCGCGGAAAATGTTTTCTGGTATGCCATGATCCTTTGTGCGCTTCGTACAGGAATGCGGATTGGGGAGATGTGCGCCTTGGATTGGTCGGATATTAATTGGGAGCGGCGTACGATTACCGTGCGCCGTTCCATCGGGGACGGCGTTGTAGACTCTCCCAAGAGCAATCGGATACGGATAATCCCTTTAACCAATGACCTCTACGAGCTATTTAATAGCCGTAAGCTCGTCTCTGGCCTTATCTTTGCGGGACCTGACTGAAAGCATATACGCGGGAGTAGCTGGCCTTGGAAGGCGCTCACGCTGGCGTGCAAACGTGTAGGACTCCCCGTTATCGGTTGGCACGCTCTGCGACATACCTTTACTTCTGAACTCACGGCTCAATCCGTGCCCATGAAAGCCACACAAATGCTTCTTGGTCATGCTTCCATCCAAATGACCGAACGATACGCACATCTCGCTCCTTCAACCTTGAGCGATGCCGTCGCTCTGCTACCAAGATCATCCGCACGAGAAACGTCGATATTCGAAAAAAATGTCAACCACGTGTCAACCATATGGCAAAGATGAAACTTGGCATCCGTGATCGCAAATCGGCTATTGTTACTTTACCCAATAAAATCAAGGTGAAATACAAAATCACTACTCGTTTGAGCAGTGATTTTGTTGGAGCGGGTAAGGGGAGTCGAACCCCTATCTCTACCTTGGCAAGGTAGCATAATAGCCGCTATACGATACCCGCGTGGTGGGCGTGGATGGAGTCGAACCATCGACCTTTACATTATCAGTGTAATGCTCTAACCAACTGAGCTACACGCCCATGTTCTCCTCCATTGGCCTCGGCACGATACCCAATCTTCTCACACTTTGCAAGAGCATCGAGCTAATCAAACCGTTCTTGATACACTCTCGCTCTATCCACTCCAGCCGCCTCTAATATCTCCCGCATAGCCTGCATGAACGGATTAGGACCACAGAGAAAAAAGTGAGCCGTTGCCGCTGTTTCTGCTAGTAACGGAGCTAACATCGCTGCATCGATTCTTCCCGTATGCCCCTTCCATCCTGGTGGATGTTCCCCCGTAAACGTGGCGATAAGCTTCATAGCTGGATAACTGTGGCGTAGATCCTCAAACTCCTCCAAATACGCTGACTCTTCTGCGTATCTGTTTGAATAGACTAAGTAAATGGGGGTCGAGAGCTGTTGATTGACTGCTTGTCGTATCATGCTACGTAACGGAGTGATACCAATCCCACCCGCCATGAATACGAGAGGAGTGTCATCAAGCGCACTCGGCAACGTAAACACGCCAAAAGGACCTTGCAGCGCCACCACCGTATCCAGAACTAGCTTGGAAGCACGTTTCGTAAAGTCGCGTTCGACTTTTATGCCAAGTTCGAGCGAGCCTCTGTCAGATGGCGCGGTTGCGATGGAGAAGGCTGCCTTCCAAGATGTTCCATCCTCGTTTAGCAAATGGAGATAGACCCACTGACCTGCTTTAAATGCTAGAGCTGGCTCGCCTTCGCATGGTACAAGACGCAGCGTAAAAATCTCGGGCGTCTCCCAGACGAGTTCTTGGACGCGAAACTTTCGTAAGCGCAACACTTCTGGAACTTTGATCATAATAGCTATTATGCCCCAAAATGCTGAACAGCCTCTGTCCATGTTTGAGGAAACTCTCGCTTGAATTGCTCATCATGATCGAGATAACGCGTTTTATAAATAGCACTCTTTACATCTTGCCACATGTTAACAAGAGCGTGCGCTGATGATCTTTTTTGCCCCCATGCTATTGCATCCTTCACAAACGTACGACGATATTTTTTGAGACCTCCGCCAACGTCAAGCGCAAAAAGAGAAGCTAAACCAATGTCGTTGTCTATATCGTTAGGATATTCGACAGGATTCGAATGGCTTAAAACCATGTTTAAAAAACTGTACTCACCACGTAACTGAATGGATCTAGCCTCCCAATGACTTAGACGCCACAGAGCCTCCTTTTTCTCTTGCTCAAGTATATCGAATTTTGTTTTTGACTGATTTGCTATCCACGCTTCTCGTATGAATGCCATAACAAAACGGCTTATCAAGTGCAATTTTTCTGCCGCGAGCAGCGTTCTCTCAAACAAGGGATCAGCTAGTTTTTTTTGAATTTCTT
>CAZDER010000090.1:0-3508 GCA_964504505.1 uncultured Gammaproteobacteria bacterium
GCATGGTATGATAAGCGCGCTCGAAATGACGCTCGCGGATGTATCTTCAGCCAAACGAGCAGTATTATCTGTTAGCGATTGGATTCACACGCAGCATACTTGGAAACAGAGCGCTAACAGCATCGTAAAGAGCTATCGAGCGTTGATCGAGACGTAAGGCATGGCTAACCTGCGCAGACCTAAGTCCCGATCTCAAGCGGGACGTCAGATCTCTTATTCAAAAGAGTCATTTTTGTTGTTAGAAGCCCAGCTATCTCAAGTCGTTGAAGGTGAGGGAGTTGTGACATCTTCTTCTACCTTCGATGAAGCGCGCCTATCGCGACGCGCTCGTCGCGGCATTCGACGACGCACATCACTTGCCAAGCCACCAAGTGTGGCGGCGACATCAGTCACAACCGCGATGATTGAGCCAACCCTGCATTCAGTCGGTGCCTTGGATCAGGCTTTAGTGGCACAAGTACGTGCCTTGGCACTCCAAGCCTCAACTCCAGCGTGTTACTCGATCCCAGTCCCTGTGCGTTTTTCCACCCACGTTTCGAGCGACCACATCGTAAGTTTTGAACGGTCGGCGCGACCGATTGTAGTCATGCCTCGCGAATCTTTTAGCCAGACGATTGGGGCTTGGATGGCACCTTATCAATTTCCGCCGTCGATTGACGGCTTGATGGCCGAGATGCAAGACCTCTGGGTTGAGGAGATTGATCCGCGTCTATTTCTTGAACAATTCACCCCTGGTCAGGCGCGTGTGGCTTATGCCCAGAGCTATCATTGGTGGTCAAAAATAGCCGCGCCGTTTGTGCAGTGGGAAGAGGCGGAACGTGAAACGTATCTGCCTTCACCTATTGGGGTGGATGAGGGAGTGAAACAGGCAGTCTTGGATAGTGATTTGATAAACATTGCACGTCAGTTCACGCCAGTGGATGCAGATGTGGCCTACCAATCTTCTTACGGTCTTTGGGGGAGAACTAAATATAGTTTGACTCGTCTTTTGAGCGTTTTTGAGCGTGTCACTGTCGCAGCGGAACACGAAGTCTTAGAGGCAGTTGAAACAGTCGAGGAAGAAGCTCAAGAATTGGTCGAGGATATCCACGACGTAGAGCAAGAGTGGGGCGTGCCGATGCTTGTGCCGCGTGTGCACACTTGGCGCGTGATGACTGGTTTTTGCGGGCTTTTGTTGGTCGTGACGCTGCCAGCTGGAGCGGTGTCTTTGTCGCGCTCGCTTGGTTCGTCGGTACATGAGGTTAGAGCGCAAAGTCAGGCAGCTATGAGTGAGGTGTGGTCTGCTTTAGCTCAAACTGCCGACACGCAAGCTGTGGCTTGGTCGGCGGCTTCGGAACGTTTTAGTCGAGCTCGCGAGTCGCTGTTACGTACCAATGCTTTGGCGTTAGGACTGGCTCAAGCCTTGCCGCAAACCCGCAGTCAGTATGGCAGTGCGGCTATTTTGCTCGCAGCTGGTGAAAAAATGACGCAGGCTGCCGCTTTGCTTACGCGTGGATTTGGTCGAGCACTCGACGATCACGCCAATATCCGTCCGGATGAACGTATCGGCATTTTTATGACTTATTTGGACTATGCCTCACCGCTTTTAACCGAGGCGTTAGCCTCGCTTGACCAGGTTGATCCCGATTCGTTGTCGCTCCAGTTACAGGATAGGTTGGTTGAGCTGCGTGGCACTATCGGCGATGGGCGCACCTCGCTTGCCGAGGCGCGTGCGTTGTTGTTTTTTATGCAAGAGGCGTTGGGACACACGACGCCGCGCACTTATCTGTTTGTCTTTCAAAATCAAACCGAGCTGCGTCCGACGGGTGGATTCATGGGTTCGGTGGCAGAAGTGGTGTTTGATCGTGGACAAATCCAGAGCATCCATGTGCCAGGTGGCGGTCCGTATGACCTACGCAATCAGTTGCGCGCGCGAGTGAGTCCGCCTCGACCCTTGCAGTTGGTCGGCGGTCGCTGGGAGTTCGAAAATGCTAATTGGTTCCCAGACTTTCCAGCTAGCGCCGACAAAATCAATTGGTTCTGGAGTCAAGCCGGTCAACCGACTTTGGATGGAGTGGTGGCTGTCAACGCTTCGGTGTTAACCGCTTTATTGCGCATTACGGGACCAATCGAGATGCCTGAATATGGCAAGACTCTGACGGCCGATAATGTGATGGAGGAGTTGCAAAAAACCGTGGAAATGGAATACGACAAAACCGAAAATAAGCCTAAAAAGATCATCGGCGATTTATTGCCAAAAGTCCTCGAACGACTGAAGATCGGTTCGCGTGAGGATTGGTTACGCGTGTTCGAGGTGGGTATGCAGTCGCTTGAGACTAAAGCTGTGCAAGTGTGGATGACGCGTGCCGAGGAGGAAGATTTGATCGAGCGTTATGATGGCAATGGACGCCTCAAACCAACCGTAGGCGATGCTTTAGCTATTATCGAGGCGAATATTG
Source organism: uncultured Gammaproteobacteria bacterium (assembly GCA_964504505.1). Taxonomy (GTDB): domain Bacteria; phylum Patescibacteriota; class Patescibacteriia; order 2-12-FULL-60-25; family 2-12-FULL-60-25; genus JAGOUY01. Next base: position 2,439 of record CAZDER010000090.1, read on the forward strand.
CCGGACAAAAAACGGATAGTGCTATCGAAGAGCGTGTAGATCATCAGGTCGAAGTCGCTAGCGATGGTTCGATTACCGACACTGTGGCTCTGACGCGGACGCATACGGCACCTAAAGGTGAACTGTTTCATGGTGTCAACAACGTGGCGTATGTACGCGTGTATGTGCCACTAGGTTCGGAATTGTTGGCTGCCAACGGTTTTGAGACCCCATCTTCCAGTCTGTTTGAGGTGCCGCTCGCGGAAGATACGGCGGATTTAGATGAGTTGCGATTGGTGCAAACGCTTCCAAGTCCACTCGCCGAGGTTGATGTGACTAACGAGTTTGGGCGCACAGCCTTTGGCGGCTGGATCCAACTACGTCCGCAAGAAACTCGCACGACTACTTTTCGTTACAAGTTACCGTTTACCGTGTTTGATTTAGCTTCGCGTACGGGTGAGCTGTCTGCTTTAGGTAGTGACACGGGGGCGCGGAAGGCAGCCTATCTGCTACTTCTCACCAGTCAATCAGGCAAAACTACACGTCAGGTGCATACGAGTGTTGTCTTGCCTAACGATTGGATGATCTCGTGGAGCAATCAAGCCACGAGTACGGTGACTGGATTGACTCTCGAGACGGTCTGGGATCGCGATCGGGTCTTAGCTGGATTATTGGAGGTACGAGAATGAGGTTTCTTTATGTTTAACTTTTTCAAACGACCAGCTAAAAAAATACCAGTGGCTGGAGTAAAAAAAGATCCAGCTATGCTTGAACGCGGGTTGGAGATAATTTACTTAGATGCCAAAGGCTGCGTGCCTGATCTGGCTCGGCTTGAACGTACAGCCTATTGGAGCTGGCGACGAGTATTGGGAATGGTGGTGGTTTTTGGCGTTGTACTGGCTGGTTCGGCTTGGTTTGCCTCATGGATTGCGACCACGACCGTGACATCGGCGGCAACGGTCTTGTCACTAACTTTGAACGGTCCGGAGCAAGTGGCATTAGGGCAAGAGGAAACCTATGATTTAGTCTGGCGTAATCTTGCCTTAAAACCGCTTCGCGAGGTGGAAGTGCGTCTAAACCTTCCTTTCGAC
>CAZDER010000091.1:0-3506 GCA_964504505.1 uncultured Gammaproteobacteria bacterium
TCATCAAAGCCTCTGGCGCATCTGTGTACTATCTTAATCAAGCCCAAAAACGCTACGTGTTTCCAAGCGAGGCTACCTATAAAACTTGGTATGCTGATTTTTCGACAGTGCAAACCGTGTCCGACCAAGAACTCTCTAGCTACTCTCTGGGTGGCAATGTGACGCATCGTCCTGGCGTGCGACTGGTAAAAATCACCACCGACCCAAAAGTCTACGCCGTGGCGCGCGGCGGTATGTTGCGTTGGATAGAAACCGAAGCCATCGCTCGCGCACTCTACGGCAATGATTGGGCTAGGTTAGTGGATGACATCCCCGATACCTTTTTCATCAACTATCGCGTCACCGCCTCCATCCGCATCATCGGAGACTTTTCCCCCAACGCAGAACGCGACGCCGTGACATATATAAGCATGAATACCGCCCCCATCTCCCTCCCTCCGCCAGCCTCACCTACGGAGCCCCTAAATCCCCTACAGGGGACTCCAGGAACTCCTCCAGCCTCATCTTCCACAATCTTATTGCAACTCTCGCCAACCGCGCCCGCCTTCGGCAGTTCGATTACCATTCAAGCCGAAGTACAGCCGCACAACGCCAATCTAGTCAAACTATTTTTTGAAAATGCCTTGCAACGCAGTTGCGAATACTACCTGTGCTCGATAAACCTCGATCTACCCAGAACATCTGCGCAGTCAACTTTCGCTGTCCGTGCCGAAGCGCGTTTTGATGATGGCAGCATGACCTCAAGCACACTCATCATCACTCCCGTGGCTGGCAGCCGATATGTAAACATGCAACTCACACGCAACGACATAGAACCCGCCGCCAATCGCGAAGTGATCGCCACCGCCACTAACGGCTTTTTAGCACACTCGCTCGACGTCTATTTCGACGGCGCACTAGTCCGCAGTTGTACTAACCAACAAGACTGTCGCTATGTCGCCGCCGAAACTGCAGCCATTGGTACGCGTCACTCTATTTACGTCATTGCTACCGATCGCAATGGTCAAACCTTCCGTTCGGAAACACGCACGCTCACTGTCGTCGCGAATGATTCGCCCATCGTCGGAATAACTGTCGGCAAAACCTCAATCCTGACAGGTGAAACTGTCGATGTCCGCCTCGTAGCCGCCGACGATGACGGCATCCAAACCACGCGCATTCTCCTTGATGGTAACGGCGTCAAAACTTGTAACTCATCCATCTGCGAAACCATCCTCGGTCCCTGGCAAGCAGCTCGCAGCGTCATCGCGGTAGGCGACGCTAAAGATTTATTAGGAGCACAGACAACCGCGAGCTCAACTAGCGTTACTGTGCGCTAGAGAAGCATTCCGAACCCATCGTTTGCTATTATCCCCTACTAAGCACATGGTTGATGTATATGAAGTATCTCTCTCTGCCTCTGGCTGGGCTTGTCCTCGCCATGAGCCTCGTTGCACCGCTTACAAGTCACGCCGCCACACTAACGTCGTACTTCAACGCTGGCGATCTAATTAAAGGCTCGGGTTCGGCTGTTTATTATTTTGCGCAGGATGGTCGACGCTACGTCTTTCCGAACGAGAAGACCTACTTTTCTTGGTATCGCGATTTTTCCGACGTTGTCACCATTCCAGACGAGCATCTCGCTTTGATGCCACTTGGTCGCACTAACGTCACCTATCGTCCTGGTTTTAAAATGCTCAAAGTCATCACCGATCCCAAAATCTACGTGGTAGATCGCGGCGGTATTCTACGCTATGTGACGTCAGAGGGATTGGCTCGAACACTCTACAACCTCAACTGGAACGATCGCGTTGATGATATTTCCGATGCTTTCTTTTCCAATTATCGCATCGGTACGCCGATTCAAACCGCCACCGACTATGTACCTGCCGATGTCATGACGCTGACGCCCACTATTTTTGACGATAAGGGTTTTGCCAAAAACAAGATCACCATCACGATTGGCACACTGCGCGCTGGTTTCGTGCCCACCACTTTCACCATCAAAAAAGGCATCGAGGTTACTTGGACTAATCACGATAGTGCCGAACATAGCGTCAAAGGCAACGGCTGGATTTCTCCAAACCTACGCCCCGAACAATCTTGGAGCCGCGTTTTCCCATCGACAGGATCATTCGATTATACCTGCGGCATCCATTCCGCCATGCAAGGTACGATCAACGTCGTGCAGTAAAAAGAATCGGAAATATAGAATCGGGAATCAGGACTCGATTCTACATTCTAGTGTATACTGGTCGCATGACCATCCGTGAACTTGAACGCCAAGCCTATGCGATTCGCATGGATATCATCCGTGCCTTGCTGGTGGCTAAAAGCGGACACTCGGCTGGTTCGCTCGGCATGGCTGACATTTTTACCGCACTCTATTTTCACTCTGCCAACGTAGGTCCAAAACTACGCCACGCTCCCAATCGCGATCGCATCGTGCTATCTAACGCACACATTTGCCCGGTGCTGTACGCCACACTTGCGCATCGCGGTTTCTGTTCACGAACAAAGTTTCTCACCTCGCTGCGTCAACTCGGCTCGCCCTTTCAAGGTCACTCCAACAATCATTTCGACATGGGTATCGAAACGTGTGGCGGTCCGCTCGCGCAAGGCATCTCGCAAGCCGTGGGGATGGCTCTCGCTGCACGCATGGATGATGCCGATTGGCACACCTATTGTCTCACGGGTGACGGAGAGTTGAACGAGGGTCAATGCTGGGAAGCGATCATGCTGGCCAGCAAAGAACAATTGCAGCATCTGACCGTGATTGTCGATCGCAACCACATCCAAATAGATGGCAACACCGAGGATATTATGCCGCTTGAACCGCTCGCCGATAAATGGCGGGCTTTTGGTTGGCACGTCATCGAGCTCGATGGACACAGTATGGTAGATATTCTCGATGGACTAGAGGAGGCACGCGCCCATAAAACAGCCCCAACAGTCATCCTCGCCCACACTATTCCCGGCAAAGGCGTCAGCTTTATGGAGAACAAATACGAGTGGCATGGCAAACCTCCCAATGCAACCGAAGCCGCTCAAGCACTGCTTGAGCTGCAAGCTACCCACGACCGCCTATGATCAATCCTCGTGCCTATCTCAATCCGTGGCTGTTTGACAAACAAGTCGAAAAGATCCCGACGCGCAATGGCTATGGCGATGCCCTAGTCACTCTGGGTGAGACCGACGAGCGGATCGTAGTCTTGACTGCCGACTTAGCCGAACCCACGCGCACTCTAGCGTTTCAAAAAAAGTTTCCATACCGTTTCATCGAATGTGGCATAGCCGAACAAAACATGCTTGGCGTGGCGACTGGGTTAGCCCTGTCTGGCAAGGTCCCTTTTGCCAGTTCGTATGCCACTTTTGTACCAGGACGAGCCTGGGATCAAATCCGCGTCTCCGTGTGTTACGCGAACGCTAACGTCAAGTTTGCTGGTGCTCATGCCGGTCTCTCGGTCGGACCAGATGGTGCCCCGCATCAAGCAGGCCAAGAAGCCCCAGTCGACGCTTGGCATCAT
>CAZDER010000092.1:0-3493 GCA_964504505.1 uncultured Gammaproteobacteria bacterium
GCGCTGTTCTGGCGTCTCCCCCATCGGCATGATGGATAGAAAAAATGGTCGCTTGCGCTTTTGCCAACTACTGTGAGCGAGTGACCAGACCAGACCGCGGTTAGTGAGCCCAACCGCGTTCAAGAGCACGCCCGCCGCAGCTCGACCAGTGTAGATACAGCTCGGAAACCACTCGCGAGCCGTGATCCCATCGGCTTTAAGCGGTAAGTTACCACTCCGCGCAAAAAACGTGACAGTCTTTGCGACAAAGGTGGTAAATAACCAGTTGAAAAGGCCGAACGTCAACAGCCTCCAAACCAGATGAAACCAGTAGCCTTCTCCGAAAAAGCCTCGAGCGCCCGAAGCGTTTAGGACTGGAGAAAAGGCGAGACCACGCAGCTTGAGCACAGCCATGGACAACCTCCTTGGTGAAATGAGCCCAGTGAACTTAACGCGATTAGCCAATTTAGGCAACCATCAAGGTCGCGGAGGCAGTTTTTTGACGAGTAGACCTAAGGCACTCTGCATAGACTGACGCAAGCTCCGAATACTCCCGTCATCCTTGGATGATAGCTTGGTATCGGCGTGAGACTTAAAAGCCTCGAGCGCGCTAGAAGCACCTTGGTTAGTTTGATAATTTGCCTGTTGCATCGCGCTCGTGGCACCACCGCGTTGGCGACCAAGCACGCCCGTAGCTGATTCCAAAGACGTAGTAGACTGGATAGGCTCTGGTTCTGTGACTCCAAGAAAGGGCTGCCTAGCATGCGGATCAAGACTACCTCGTCCGTGGCCTTTTTGAACCTCTTGAACAGCCACCGCTACTAAATGATGAGCTGTCGAACCATGTTTGGCTACGCCGACTTCCTGCAACGCTTCTACCATGCGTTTAAGTGCTCCTTCCGCCATGCCAAGCTTGTCTTTGCCAGATAGAACGTTAACGACTTTTGATAAGGGTACGCTGCCCAAACCGCGACGCTTCATAGCCGCGTCGAACGTGCCTGTCGGCAACGAACCCAGTTTATGCGCAATAAGCTTGGCGGTGGCTTGTTGACCAAAGATCACCCGACCGATGTGCGTGCTGATAGCCTGTCGTGAAACGCGTTGTGACATATCCTTAGCAGGATACTCTATCAGTCGCTACTCGCGTAAGAGTTGCTCGGTTGTGGCGATTTCCTCAAACGTACCACACATTTGCCAAAATGACGTTTCAACCGCCTGAAAAGATACTCGTTTCAATAGCTGTGGAATAGCATGCGGAATAGACCATTCGTCGGTTTTCCCAGGAGTTGATGTCGGGCTCGTCTCAAACCACTCGTGACCGAGCACATAAGCTCCAGCGTTCATGCTGCCTTTGTGACCGACTTGACCTGTTCTCATGCCCACGATCTTACCTTGACGCATTTGCCAAATATCCATGCCATCCTTAGGCAGCTTAGCAGTTTTGATCAGCATACCGCGTTCGTATTCTGTTACCTGCTCTAAATCGCGTGCCACATATAGATCGTCGCCCATGAGCACCAAAAACCGTTCGGAATGAATACTCGGCCGCGCCCAACGCAAGGCACCGCCTGTGCCATCCAACACCTCTTGTATCACATACTCGACGGGACGATCATGAGAAACATCCCCAATTTCTTGACGAATCTGCTCACCAAGATAGCCAATCACGATCACCACGCGACTCACAGCTTTTGGCAATACGTCCAGTAAACGCAAGAGCGTGCCGCGTCCGGCAATCGGAATCAGCGGTTTAGGCGTAGCGTCGGTTAACGGTCGTAAACGCATGCCACGACCAGCAGCCAGGATGATGGCGTCCATATTTATGCTTCATCTTCTTCGTTGCCTTTTTTACCTGACTTGACGGCCACGACCAGCGGTTCTAACTCTCCATCTAGAATAGCATGGATATTGTGCCACGATCTTTTGATGCGATGATCCGTGATGCGATCTTGTGGTAGGTTGTAGGTGCGGATTTTTTCGGAACGATCGCCACTACCAATTTGAGCACGACGCTCGGCGTCTAGACTAGCATGCTTCTTTTGCTCTTCGGCTTCCCACAGGCGTGCTCGCAAAATTGTCATGGCGCGTTCACGGTTTTGTAACTGTGACCGTTCATCCTGACAACTCGAAACAATGCCCGATGGGATATGCGTGATGCGCACCGCCGACTTGGTGGTGTTGACCGATTGCCCGCCTTTACCGCCAGAGCAAAAAGTATCAATCCGCAAATCTTTAGCCTCGATGCGGACTTCGGCCTCCTCAATTTCAGGCAAAACAGCCACTGTGATCGTGGAGGTATGGATGCGACCTTGCTTTTCCGTGGTCGGCACGCGCTGCACGCGATGCACGCCCGATTCAAACTTCAACCAACCATAAGCACCCGTTCCAACGATGCTAAAAATTACTTCTTTGTAACCGCCACCTTCGGTTTTTGATTCAGACACGAGAGCGGTTTTCCAATGGCGACGTTCAGCAAAACGTAAGTACATTCGAGTTACGTCGAGCGCGAATAAAGCCGCCTCATCGCCGCCAGCTCCAGCGCGTATCTCGATAATAACGTCGTTTTGATCATGCGAATCGGGTGGAATTAGCAACAACTCAAACAACTCATTAGCCAGCGCAAGCTCTGGCTCAAGACGTAAAAGCTCCGACGTCCCCATTGCTTGCAAGTCCAAATCCTCTGCTCGCATCGCTTCATGCGCATCTTCCAAGGCTTGCGTAAGAGCAATAACTCGACCACCAGCCTCTGCCAACTCCTTGGTACGCGCATAAGCCATCGAGGCGACTTTAAGCTGTTTAGGATCGCCAAGCACAGCTAGGTCAGCAAGACGCGCCTCGTTAATCAGGACATCCGCCTGAATCTGTTTAGCTTGTTCGAGGAGAGAGAGCATAATTTGATATTTCATGTTCCCCTCCTTACGAAGGAGGGGTTAGGGGAGGTGGATCCCGAGTGAAGCTCCTCCGACGCCACCCCCTCTAACTCCCCCGCCTCTCGCGAGAGGCGGGGGAGAATATGAAGTGAAGCATAAAACAAAAACGGTACCATAGGGGCGGGTTTCAAACCCGCCCTTCCGCGCACCGATTATAGCAACTGCGCTAGGCTTCGACCAAAGCTTCAAGCGTAGGCTTAGCGGCTTTCTTAGCAGCTTTGTGCACCGCACGCTTGACTATTTTAGCCTTTTTACCTTGTACTGTGCCAGCTTTTGCAGCTGAAGCCTTGGTTTTGGCCGCAAACTTCTCGATGCGTCCGCCTGTGTCGACGAAGTTTTGCTTACCCGTATAAAAAGGATGGCAAGTGGAACACAACTCAATGCGTATATCCTCTACCGTCGAGCCAACCGTAAACACATGACCACAAGCACAAGTGACCGTTGCCTTAGCATGATACGCTGGATGAATAGTCGCTTTCATAATGGCAGCAGATTATCAAAAGACAGGTTTTTGTGCAAGTCAACACCCCCCTACCCAAACCCCGCCCTTCACGAAGGGCGGGGTTGTGTCGATCGAGATGATC
>CAZDER010000093.1:0-3464 GCA_964504505.1 uncultured Gammaproteobacteria bacterium
CTGCGTCAAAATTTATGAATAGGACTCCAAATTTTGACTTGAAGGTAAAAGCGATCCTCGACGCCACCACGCCGGGCGAGCGGACGTGTTCGCTTACGGGCGAGAAGTGGATGATGGATGAGGAAGAGATTGGGTGGTATCGCCACTTCAACGTGCCTCCGTCAAAGCTCAGTCCAACCACTCGCTGGTTCATCATGAACGGCGAGGCGTTGGGGTTTGAATGGTGGTGGAACAAGCATCCAGAGACCGGCAAGCCGATCCTCACGTACGTTCATCCGGCGACGGGTGTGACTGTTTTGCCAGACGCCGAGTGGTTTCAAAAAGATTTTACGAGCGAGGGACGTGATGTCGATGCGACGCAATCGCTTTTTAATCAGCTTTTGCCAATTCGTAAAACGGTTCCCGTGCCAGCGACCTACAATCTAAAAGAACCGCAGGGTGGAATCTCACTTATATCTTATGGCGATGTTAATAGTTACTTCACGATCGCCTGCTCAGCCAAAAATAGCTTTTATTCGTCCGACGCCTTTGATTGCGAGTCGGTCTCTGAGGTGTATGCGGTCAAGAACGCCACCGAGTGTTACCGTGTGATCTTTGGGACGCGGCTCTACAAAATGCGCTACGCCTATCACTGTTATGACTGTTCTGACTGTGCGTTCGTGTTTGATTGCCGTAACTGTGAGTTCGTGTTTGGCGGCACCAATCTGCGCAATAAAAAATACGTTTGGTTCAATGAGCAGTTGAGTAAAGAGGAGTGGACCAAGCGTCGTGCCGAGGTCGACTTGTCGCGTCGAAGCGTCGTGACCGCGCAGGACCAAGCCTTTCAAACACTTCTTTCCGAGCAGGGATTTTGGCCGGAGAATTTCAACGAAAACGCGCCAGGTTGCTCTGGAGACTACTTACGTGACGTTCTTGATTGTCAGGTCGCCTTTGCCTCAGCTGATGGCGCTAGAAATAACGATTGGGCCTGCTATTGCTACGGCAAAAGCGAGCGCACCTACATGACCTGTGGAGCGGTTAATAGTGCGGATAGTTATTATTGTGCGACCATTCCCGACAGCTCAAACTGCAACTTTTGTATCAATGTTACGCGTAGCCTGAACATGGAATACTGCATCAGTTGTTTGAACTGCGAGAACTGTTTTACTTGCGTCGGGCTCAATCGAAAAAAGTTTTGTATCCTGAACAAGCAGTACACGGAAAAAGAGTATTGGCAAAAACTCGACGAGCTCAAATGCGCGATGTCGGATCGAGGCGAGTATGGCGAGTTTTTCCCACCGAGTTTTTCCAGCTCGTACTTTCAAGAAAGCGTTGCGGGTATTAATCTTGGAGCCACCAGAGAAGATGAAGTCAAATATGGTTTTCCGTCGTTTGACCCGGAGTCGCATGGTGCGATTGGTGAGCTCGGGGACGTGACTCAATTGAAGGATCCCGAAACAATCCCCGACGCGATTGATGATGTGAAGGTCGAGGAATGGGCCGGTGTGGCGCTTCTCGATAAACAGATGGGTCGACGTTTTGCCTTCTTAAAGCCCGAGCTTGAATTCTACAAAGCACAAAAGATCGCTCCGCCAACGCGCCACTTTATTCACCGCGTCGACTCGTTGTATCACACGGCTAATTTGTTCTTGCTTGAGGATACGCGCTGCGCGAAGTGTGGTAGGGATATGAAAGTCGCCAAAAACATGACCTTCCAAACCCGCAAGCACCTCTGCCGTGAAGATTATTTGAAGTTTCTCGAAAGCCGATAATATGTCCAAAACCCCGCTTGCGCGGGGCTTTGTGGTCTCGGCTGGTACGATTAGACCTGGCTTATCACCCAGACAAATTATAGCAAACTATGTCCCACACACCCAACTACGACGCCATCCCACTTCGCTCTTTCCCACTTCGCCAAGGCTTCGTGGGACTGGTCAGAGCTACGAGGGATTTCGTCAAAAATGATTATGAATAGGACTCCTATTTTTGACTCAAAAGTCAAAGCCATCCTCGACGCTACCGCGCCGGGCGAGCGGACGTGCGCCATTACAGGAGAAAAGTGGATGATGACGGACGAAGAGATTGGGTGGTACAAAAAATTTAATGTGCCACCGTCGATCTATGCGCCGCTGACCCGTATGAAGCGCTTTACGGTCTTTTTTCGAGGTGGCCAGTGGTGGTGGAACAAACACCCTAAAACAGGCAAGCCGATTATTTCTTCCGTGCATCCAGCAACAGGCATCAGCGTTCTACCGGACAAGGAATGGTTTAATGAAGATTTTTCTTCATACGCGACGGAATTCGATGCGTCTCATCCTTTTCTGGATCAATTGTTTGATTTACGCAAACGCGTTCCGGCAATGGCGCATGGGAACTACGTGGAACCGGAAAACTCGATTGCCATCGCTTCCTCCGGAGACGTCAATTCCTATTTCGTGGTGGCGAGCAAAAGTAAAAATACTTTCTTCAGCGTTGTAGCTTTGAATACCGAAAATTCCTCTGAAGTATATAACAGTGAATCAGTCACCGATAGCTACCAGGTCATTCACTGCGAACGCGTTCATGGTTGTCAGTATGTTCGTGAGTCTAAAGACTGTTTAGGGTCGTTCTTTTTGTTTGATTGTCGCAATTGCGAGTATGTTTTTGGCGGATCAAACTTACGGAATAAAAAGTATGTTTGGTTTAACGAACAACTCAGTAAGGAAGAGTGGGAACGCCGTCGTGCAGAAGTGAATACCGCATCGCGATCTGGTATGCAGCCGTATCGTGATCAGTTTGAGACATTTGTCCGTGCAGCTGTTTGGCCGGAGAACTTTAATAGCAAATCAGAGAGCTCCATCGGAGAGTACTTAACAAATTGCGAACAGAGCGAATATGTTTTTTACGCGGACGGCGGAGCTAAGAACAACTATTGGATAGCTTGGCTTATTGGCAGCGCAGAGGGGAACGCTTTTGTTGCCGATCCGTCCAGATCACAGAACTGCTATAACTGTGCGGCGGTCGCTTCTTCTAGCGCCTGTCAACATTCTGTTTGGCTGACCCGTTGTCAATCATGCGAGTTTTGCATGGACTGCTTTGACTGTGAGGATTGCTTCGGTTGTGTTGGTCTGCGCAAGCAGAAGTTTTGCATTCTCAACAAGCAGTACAGCGAAGAGGAATATTGGCATCGTGTCGACGAGATTAAGTGCGCCCTGCTCAACCGCGAGGAATACGCGGACGGCATGCCTCCCCGTTTTTCCGTTGGCTGGTTTATGGAGTCTGGATCTGTGAAGTACTATGGGAGTGATAACGTGTTTGGTGAAAAAGTCGGCGCGCACATGTTTGACCCAGAACAAAACGGAGCTTATGGCGATGAATTAATGGCAGCTAGAGAAGTCCGCGACGTCTCAATGATCCCAGATGATGCTAAAGACTTGGATGGCTGGGCTGGTGTGGCCTTATTCGATCCCGTTTTCAGGCGCCGCTATTCATTCCTTGCGCCGGAG
>CAZDER010000094.1:0-3417 GCA_964504505.1 uncultured Gammaproteobacteria bacterium
TGGGTGGGATTTTTTCGGCGGAGGATGCGTATGCGAAGATTCGTGCTGGTGCCTCGCTCGTGCAACTCATCACTGGGATGATTTTTGAAGGACCCCAGCTGATTGGAGAGATAAATGCTGGACTCGTGAGCTTGTTGGAGCGAGATGGATTTGCTTCGATTGCGGAAGCGGTGGGGAGCAGCAATACCTGTTTTGGTGTCAAGTCCGCGTTTTAGTGCTCAACCCAGCGTAAAAACACGGATTAAACATCAAACGAACAACCCCGTGTCAAGTCCACTCTGTATAAAAAGCAAAAAATACCTAATTTAGGGCTAACCTAAGCCCTAAAAAGTGGACTTGACACCATTTCGGAAACTTAAGTCACACTCTTCGCCACCGCCTCGTGCAAACCTTGCTCAAACATAGTTGGAATGATCTTGTTTGCGGTTGGGTGTTCGACGAAGGCAGCAATGGCGCGGGCGGCGCGGAGTTTAATTTCGTCGGTGACTTTGATGACGCCCTGATCGAGCATGCCACGGAAGAGACCTGGATAGCACAGCGCGTTGTTGACTTGATTCGGAAAATCGCTGCGGCCGGTGCCAAGCACGGCGACTCCGGTTGCGCGCGCGACTTCTGGAAGTATTTCTGGCACAGGGTTTGCCATGGCAAATACAATCGGTTGTGTTGCCATCGTTTTTACGATCTCTGACGTAAATGCTCCCGCCGCACTGACGCCAATGAGCACATCCGCGCCTTTTACGACGTCTGCGAGCGTTTGTCCTGAAACGGCGTTCGTAGACATCTCCGCCAGCCATTGCTTTTCTTGCGTGAGGTCCTTACGCTCGCGACAAATGACACCAGTTCGATCGACGGCGATGAAGAAACGCACGCCTGCGGCTTTGAGAAGTTTTGCCGTCGCAACTCCAGCCGCGCCCGCACCATTTAAGACGACGCGTACGTCTTCCATACGTTTGCCTACGACTTTGAGTGCATTATACAAGCCCGCTAAAATTACAATTGCCGTGCCGTGCTGATCGTCGTGCATAACAGGAATATGCAAACGCTCTTGCAGACGCGCCTCGATTTCAAAACAACGTGGCGCAGCAATATCTTCTAGCTGGATCGCACCAAAGCTTGGCTCGAGGGCGGCGATGGTCGTGATAATGTCTTCGACGTTTTGTGTGCCAAGGACAAGGGGCACAGCGTTGAGATTGGCAAAGCGCTTAAAAATCGCCGACTTGCCTTCTATGACAGGCAAAGCCGCCGCAGGGCCAATGTTTCCAAGACCGAGCACAGCCGATCCATCAGAGACAATCGCGACCGTGTTTTTTCGCCATGTAAGCTCATCCACTTCTTTTGGATCTTCCGCAATCCGCGTCGAAACCGCACCAACACCTGGTGTGTAGACGAGCGTTAGGTCTTGCAATGTTTCGATGGGAGTTGTTGTGTCTATGCGAATTTTTCCACGTAATTTACGGTGTAAGTCGATGGATTGCTGCGCGAGCGGAGAGAGGGATTGTGTCATATGGATGATCTTGCCTGTAACGCGGTCACAAGAAAAGAGTGACTCAGACAACCCCGTGTCAAGTCCACTTTGCATAAAAAGAAAAAAATGCCTACTTTAAGGCTAACCTAAGCACCAAAACGCGGACTTGACACCAAAAAAATTTTGGAATCTACACTTTCAAGGACAGATGGTTTGAAACCACGAACGGAGTTGCTTCAAGGCGTTTGTGCTTGAGGGGTATATGACAACTGGTTTAATAACCATCTGGCGACATTCGTGGTAAAATGTTGGACGAAGATATTATGCCCACCAGTCATCACCGCCAAATCTCGACGATCATAGAGGCTATAGTCAATCTCAATCCGCACTCCGTCCTCGATATTGGCGTTGGTTTTGGCAAGTATGGCGTACTGTGCCGCGAATATCTTGAACTGTGGGATGGTCGTGAGGATTACCATCACTTTACACGGCGCATTGATGGCGTTGAAGCTTTTGAGGATTACCTGACTTCGCTGCATCGCTACATCTACGACACCATCTACATCGGTCCAGCCCAAACCGTCGTTAAGACGCTGACAACAACCTACGATCTGGTGCTCATGATTGACGTACTCGAACATCTGACCGAAACACAAGGTCGAATGCTGCTGCGTTACCTATTAGCCCATCATCGTGGCGTGCTCATCTCCACTCCCAAACGCATGGACGAGCAAGGCACCAGCTTTCATAATCCCTTCGAGACTCATCTCACCCAATGGACACTCGGCAAACTAAACGCGCTTGGTCCAGCCATACGTTTCAGCGATGCCGAGAGTCACATTGTCTACCTCGGCACCCATAGCTCTATCCTGCAACTACGCGCCAAGCAACGCTGGGAAAAGTTAAAGCATTGGGGCAAAAAAATCCCCTTGGCAAAAAAACTCTACCGACGATTTACTTCACAACATTGATAGGACGGTTCTTTTTCTTGTCGAGGACTGTTTGAAGCAGTCCAAAGACAAGTTGATCTGCCTGCGAGTTCCACAGATGAGAAAAAGAACCGTCCTATCAATGTAACCCACCCTCACATGCCCCACATAGCTATCCTCGGTGCTGGCAATATGGCCAGTGCCTTAGCCCTTAACCTCGCTCGTCACGGACGACCAGTGCGTCTCTACTGCATTGAACCAGATGTAGAAGAAGCTATAAATACCTGCCATCACAATCAAAAATATCTCGTAGATGTAGTCTTACCAGCCAACATCACGGCTGATGCTAACATAGAACATGTTGTCACAGATGCCGACACAATCTTCATCGCTGTACCCTCTTTTGCGGTTAGCGCAGTCATCAAGAAAGCCCTGCCTTACCTTAAGCCAAAGGCTATCATCGCGAGTATTTCCAAGGGTCTAGATGCAGACACTCTCGACCCAATGATTGTCACCGAAGGCGCACTCCTACCAGATGCCTTACGCTTAACCCTGACTACGCTTGGCGGTCCTGCCATCGCTAACGAAATGGTCAAAAATAGCCCCACCGCCTTCGTCGCGGCTAGCCAAGACATTCGCGGCGCGCAACATGTTAAAACATTGCTGGAAAACGACTACGTCAAGGTCGCAACTTCAGCTGATCTGCTAGGCGTTGGTCTTGCTTCTGCTCTAAAGAATCCTTATGCCATCGCGCTTGGTATGTGTGATGGGCTCAAGTACCCCACCAACGCTAAAGCCTTCTTGCTCACACTCGCACTCCAAGAAATGGGCATTCTCCTCAAAGCTGCAGGTGCTCATCCCGAGACTGCCTATGGTTTAGCTGGACTTGGTGATCTTGTGGTCACTGGCTTCTCTCCGCACGGCCGCAATCGTACTTACGGCGAACGCTTGGTAGGCTCGACTTCAAAACAGCCGCCCGATCTTGGTCTCGGCACCGTTGAAGGCATCCATGCCACCGAACTA
>CAZDER010000095.1:0-3365 GCA_964504505.1 uncultured Gammaproteobacteria bacterium
CGGCTTGTTTCAAGACGTTTGTGCGTGAGGGGTATATGGCAACAGGTTTAATATCAGCTCGACGCTATTGCGGCTGTGACGCGACTGTTTGAGGGTGCACCGTATGTGCGACCGGAGGATCGATTGTTTTCTGGAGTGTGCGCGAACGATCTGCGTCTCGCGCCCGAAGCGGTGTGGAAGAATCGCGATCGTGTAGCCAAAGAAGCGGGCATACTCGATCCTAAGCCAAGAAACGAACTGGATTTTTCCGTAGAGATGGAAACAGGTACAGGAAAAACGTATGTTTACCTCCGCACAATTTTTGAGCTGAACAAAACTTACGGCCTCTCAAAGTTTATCATCCTCGTACCGTCGATTGCCGTGAAAGAGGGCGTGCTCAAAACGCTTGAGATTGCCGCCAATCATTTCAAATCCATCTACAACATCAATCATCGTGCCTTTGCCTACGACAGCAAGAAGCCAGCCATGATTCGTGCGTATGCTCAATCCGGGGACTTGCAAATCATGGTGATGAATACACAAGCGTTCAATACGGATGACCGCATCATCAACCAAGAACGTGATAGTAACGGCGGCGAGAAGTTGATTCAGCTCATTCGTCAAGTGCGACCAGTGATCGTGATGGATGAGCCGCAGGAGGGTATGGACTCGACCAACATGGTGAAGCGTCTCGAAGGCTTGAATCCACTTTTAAAACTTCGTTATTCTGCTACGCACAAGATCGTCAAAAATCTTATCCATCAACTCACTCCGTTCGATGCCTACAACAAACGATTAGTGAAGCAAGTCGAGGTGCTGTCCGTGCACGAAGAAAATAAGGAGAGTTCCGCCAACATCGTGGTTTACGGAGTTGATTTTGAGGCTCACAAACAGCCACACGCACGCATCGGCGTGATGGTTCGGTTGGCTGGCGGCGGGTTTAAGATGAAGAAAATGAAAGTGACAAAGGATGATGATCTCGGAAAGAAAACGAGGAACCATGCTTACGATGGCTGGGTGGTTGATCGTGTTTGGAAAGATTTAGGCAACGATATCTCTCGCATCCATTTTACGAATGGCACAGAACTCGCGGAAGGTGCCAGCCATGGCGCAGACAAGAAAGCCGTGTTCCGAGAACAAATCCGTTTGACTATCAGTCAACATTTTAAGAAGAAAGAACATCTAAAAACTCAAGGCATTAAAGTGCTCTCTCTATTTTTCATTGATCGTGTAGCTAACTATCAGAACGAAAATGGTTTAATTCGTCGTTTGTTTATCGATTGCTACGACGAGGAGTATCTAAAAAATTATGGCAAGGCTCCGCACAAAGTTACAGCGGTGCACAACCTATATTTCGCAAAGACTGGTAAAGGCGAATGGACGAATAGCGAGGCGGCCATGTTGAAGAATGCCGAGATTTTTGATCTCATCATGCGTGACAAAGAACGACTGCTTTCGTTCGACGAACCGCTCGAGTTTATTTTCTCCCATTCCGCTCTCGGTGTCGGTTGGGACAACCCAAACATTTTTAATATCTGTACGCTCAACGAAACGGAGAGCGTCATTCAGAAGCGGCAGGAGATCGGACGCGGGCTTCGCATTTGCGTCGATCAAACTGGTAACCGTGTGCGCGATCCTGAAAAGTTGGAGAGTGGCGTGCCGGTTAATATCCTCACGGTAATCCCGAACCAAAGTTATCAAGAGTTCGTCGAACAATACCAAGGCGAGCTAGCAGCCGAGTATGGTGACCGTGCCAAGGAGTTGATGCCAAAAGACGCTCGTCGCGCGCTTACGAAGGTGCGTCGCAACAAGGCGGTATTTGAAAGTTCCGATTTTGACCGCCTATGGGAGATCATTTCGCGCAAGACCAAGTACACGGTGCACTTCGACGAACAGACGATCGTAGGCGATTGTGTGCGGGATCTCGACAGTCTTTCCGTGCCTCCTCCGCGCGTGCAGGCAACGCTGACGCGCATTACGGGCATGGAACAGAAAAAAGATGGGGAGATCATCATCGGCACGGAATATGGTGGCGACAACGTGACAGATATCGGCACTGCTGCTGCTCCCAAACTTGATATTGTTTCTGATCTTTCGGATGAAACCTCACTCTCCATGAGAGCCGTCGCTCAAATCTTAAACGGCATGCGCGATCAAAAGAAAATTGCACAAAACCCCGTCGCCTTTCTTTCCAAAGCGTCCTCGAGCATGAAACGAATCGTGAAGCACGCCCTGGTGCGCTGTGTACGTTATGAGACTCTTTCTGATCGCTACAGCAAGCAAGACTTCCAAGATACGTTCGAGACGTACCAGAATGCGATCAAAGTAAACCATGGCATCTACGATCACGTTGTATGGGACAGCTCGATCGAGAGGCGGTTCGCTCAAGATATTGATGAGGAAAATCGCGTGCGCTGTTTTATCAAGCTGCCAGAGTGGTACAAGATTCCAACGCCGATCGGCTCATACAATCCCGACTGGGCACTCGTGATCGAAAAGCGAACGCTCGACGAAGGTGAGGCGACGACGTATCACTTCGTCGTTGAAACTAAAGGCTTTCAAGATGACACACCTGTCATGGATGATGAAGAACGAGAAAAGATCGCTTGCGCCATCGCCCACTTCAAAGCGATCGGCATGGAAGATTACTACGTCACCGACACCTTCCCGCCGATTGCTAATGAGAGTAAGCGACAAGAACGAAAAGCTGAACGTATCGCCCTATCATAGAACTATGCAAAAAGATTTTACTCGTTGGCATTTGCTAAAAAACACCATTCATGGCGAGAAAGAGCGTCCCTATATCCACGAGCGCGATATTTGGTTTTGTTCGCTTGGACTGAACGTTGGCTACGAACAAGATGGTCGCGGTAAAAACTTACTACGCCCTGTCGTGGTGGTAAAAAAATTCAATCAAGAATTATGCTGGAGCGTTCCTTTAACAAAAACTACAAAAGAAAACCATCCGTATTTTCTAACCTTTTCTTTTGATGGAGCGACAAAGAGTTCAGCTATCCTTTCGCAAATCCGTCTTATCGACGCGAAAAGGATGCACTATAAAATCGGTATGATGCCGTTGCGTGACTTCAAAGAAATGAAAAAGCGTCTTTTGCAATTTCTTGCCTAAGACGCTTTCTTGTTACCTCTCGATAGAGGAGGGCCAAAGCCATTTGTACACATACAATATCTTAAAATAAGACATATGTCAAACAACAACCACTACGATAATCAAAATCCCATCACAACCCCAGACTGGCGTGCGGAGCGGCTTGCTGCGATTAAGCATCTCTATCCTGATTTGTTTACGGACGAGTGTAAGATCAACCCCATTGAGATCGAGGCGCTATAGCCCGCGCAAAACAAAACCTTACATTTTATACTCAAAT
>CAZDER010000096.1:0-3330 GCA_964504505.1 uncultured Gammaproteobacteria bacterium
CGGCGTTGAAGCTGGTAATCTCGACATAAGCTAGACCGCCCTCCAACATTTTTGACTTTACGCTCGTGATGCGAATGATATCGCGCGTGATGCTGACATCAAACAGCGGTTTTTTGGCGTTAGGGCGATAAATCCCCAACACCACCTGCGTGCCACGTTCACCGCGAATTTTGTGAACGGCTTGATCCACTGTCATGCCGACCGTTTCCTCTCCATTGATCTTAGCGATTATATCACCAGCCAGCAAGCCAGCTTTCTCGGCCGGCGTATCTGCCAAAGGCGCAATAATTTGGACTATGTCCTTTTTCATGCCGATTTCAGCACCAATACCGCCAAACGCGCCTTGGATGCTTTGATCAAAATCTTCAGCGATTTGAGGTTCAAAAAAGGTGGTATACGGATCACCCGTGCCAGTCGCCAAACCAGCTAAAGCTCCGTAGAACAAATCTTTATCTTTAAGAGGTTGCTGATAGTATCGCTCACGCAAGGCACTCCAAACGTCCCAAAATAACTTAAAATCTACTTCGGCAGCTAGATCGGCCGGTGGCATTTGTCCTTGTCCCAGCACGTTCCCCTCGTGTATTGGTGTGATGGCTTTAGTCGCCCCTGCCACTCTCGGCGTATGCGCTCGCTGCCAAGAAATGCCGATTGCAATGCCAAACAAGACACACACGAGCGGCGTCAGAAAACGTAGAGCTTTGGAAGATGCAGGGCAAGAGATGTCTGGCATAGATTATTCGTGAAGACAGGTAATCGAAGCACCCAAGGCTACCAAACGTTCATCCAAACGTTCGTAGCCACGATAAACCATCTCGGCGTCATGGATTAAGGTTTCACCCTCAGCGATCAAACCCGCCAACACCATGGTGGCTCCAGCCCGTAAATCAAGACTGCGGATTTCGGTACCCCGCAGAGGCGTAGGGCCTGTAATAAAGACACGATGAGGATCAGCCACAACCGCGTTAGCTCCCATCTTGATAAGCTCGCTCACATAACCCATGCGAGCTTCAAATAAAGGATCATGGATAAGCGAAGTGCCCTGCGCTTGAGTAGCGAGCAAACCAAAGAGTGCCTGCAAATCTGTTGGAAAACCAGGATAGATCATGGTTTGAAGCTTGAAGGCTTCAAACCGTGAAGTACGTAAAATTGTGAGCGAGGTCTTGTGCAAGTCGTAACGCACACCGGCTCGTTCTAGCGCATTGCGAAGCGCATCTAGATGCGCTGGCACCACACCATTAATAGTCACTTCTCCTTTGGTAATGGCTGCAGCAATCGCCAAAGTGCCTACCTCAACCATATCCGGCACCACCCGCCAAGGCTGCAAGGGAGCCTGCAAGTGTTTGACACCGACAACTTCTAAAGAGTGAGTACCTATGCCACGAATTTTAGCCCCACACGCTATCAAAAAATGACATAGGTCTTGCACGTGAGGTTCAGCCGCCGCCAAACGAATAGAGGTCTTACCCGTCGCCAGCACCGCCGCCATGATCAAGTTTTCGGTCGCCGTGACGCTAAAACCAGTCGAGATTATGTAGGTTCCGCGTAAATCTTTAGCTTCCATGAACATCGTTCCGTATTCATCGCGCTCAATCACAGCACCCAGAGCGGACAAGACCTGCAGATGCGCGTCAATGGGACGATTGCCAATACTACAACCGCCGGGCTCCGGAACCTCGATGCGCCGAAAACGTGCCAACATCGGTCCCAACAGCAAAATGGAAAAACGCATCCGTTTTATGAGCTTGGAATCGAGCGCGGTCGGATCAAGTGTGCTTGTTTCTAAAGCCAATTCATGCTCCCCCACCCACTCGACAGATGCTCCCATGCCGCGCAGAATATCTAAAAGATGCTCGAGATCGGTCAAACGAGGCACGTTAGTAAAGAGCATACGCCCTTTAACTAGTAACATAGCCGCAATGAGAGGCGCGATGGCGTTTTTGGCGCCCATGACCGAGAGACTGCCCTCCAACCGTTCGCCGCCTTTAATCAACATTTTCATAAGTACTATCTAAGTCTAACCTTAGTTATCATGACGAAAAATTTTATTTAGTGTACCGTTTTAAGAACGTCCTGTCGAATCCATGTACAATCCCCCATTTTTGCGCCGTATTTTACCCTGGCTTTATGTTTTAGTATTTGTAATTGCGGCACCTATACTCCTATTTTATACAGCTGGATATCAATACAATCTCAAAAAACACATGGTCGAAAAGAGCGGTACCTTGATTATCGATGGCGCACCAAAAAATGCAGCGATCTTTATCGATGGCACAGATACGACTCAAACTCTCCCCTACACTTTTCAGCATGTAACTCCGGGTTGGCATACTGTTCGCGTCCAAAAAGCTGGCTTCACCAGTTGGTCCAAGCGTCTCGAAATTCATGTTAAACAAGTCACTTTTGCTAATGATATTCAACTTTGGCCAATCAATCGTCCTAAACTAGCGTCGCTCGCCACCGTGTTACGTCTTGAGGCTAATCCAGCCGCCACGCGTCTTGGTGTTTTAGATCGTTATCACAATCAAATCCGACTTGGCAGCTGGGATCCAAGTGGAGATAGTTACCAACTCACCGCCGTTTCGAGCAATGACGCGCTGCTCTCTGTCGCTCTACCTATCCGCTGGAATACAGCTGGCAACGCTTTCATTCTCAACGGGATCACAAACACCGCACCGACCTACTGGATGACGCTCGATCAAACGCGCATGGTCGACCAGCTACCAACTGGTTGGTATGCATGGTCAGAGCCCTACCTGCTGACTGGCAGCGACGATCGCTCCATGGTACACTTGCAAATACGTAGCAATCGTTTGACACGCGAAACGCTATCCGCACCGTATGTATTTAACGATCAAGACATCAGCCTACAAAAAACCACCAGTACGCCGCCCGCGCTTTTACTGACCAAAAACTCGCTCCAAAATCGTATTTATCAACTCACCAATCTCAACCTGCGCCCAGTTGATCGCCGGCAAGACATTCTTATTCTGACAGATCCTACCGTCCACGAATGGCTAGGTCTTGATTTCTCTAAATCGCCACCTTACGCAGGTGATGTTTACGGTGATTATCCGCGTTGGCTTCAAGATACGGTTACTCCCAATCGTCATCGAGCCCTACTCATCCAAGGCAATGAGCTCTGGCTCTGGGAACCCGGACAAGGCACAACCCTCTTATGGCGACAGGCCGAGAAATTGCAACAAGCTGCCTGGGATCGTGATGGAACCCATGTCATCGTAGCCGATGCTTACCATGTTTTCGCTTTAGAACTCGACGATCGTGACGGTCGCATCGTAACACCGCTCGCCGATTTTCAAACTATCCGCGATC
>CAZDER010000097.1:0-3240 GCA_964504505.1 uncultured Gammaproteobacteria bacterium
CCTCGGGAATCTCTAGATG
This sequence comes from uncultured Gammaproteobacteria bacterium, assembly GCA_964504505.1. Lineage (GTDB taxonomy): Bacteria > Patescibacteriota > Patescibacteriia > 2-12-FULL-60-25 > 2-12-FULL-60-25 > JAGOUY01. Next base: position 20 of record CAZDER010000097.1, read on the forward strand.
TTCGCTGACATTCTTTTCTAGAATGCCTGATGCAGACACGGTTTCTGGCACCGAAAAGTCTAAAATTGGCAATGCAACTTCAAAACCATCCTCATAGGCAGCCGCCTTGGCATCAACTGTAAACTTGGCTTGCGTGCCAACCAAAGGCACATGAACTTTCCAAGTCGCCACCAGACGCGACTTGGCATTGACACGCATAGATTGGGCAGCACCGTCGATGGAGACGCCTTCGGCTTTGAGGGTGACGTTTAGATCAAGCGGTTGATCGGTAGCGTTGATCAGCGTCGCACCGACCGTGACCGTATCGCCATGCCGCAAGATGCGCGGCATGAGCGGCTCTGCCATCAGCTCGCGACGTGTCACGATTTTACTTTCAGCACGACCAACCAGCGTATCTTTAGTTTCGCCGATGGCGAGCACGTTCCAACTCGTCAAATTGTCTGGCAGTTTGAAAGAAACACGCGCTTTGCCATCCGCTCCAGTCGTGACCGTCGCATTCCAATAGGCAGTGTCTTGGAAATTGCCACGAATAGACGGCACCGTGCCCATATCGCCTTTGCCGCCACCTCCGCCTTCGGTGGCAAAAAAGACTTTTTTGACTAGCATCGTGAGCGTCTGCGCCGTATCCACGCCGATTTGACGCGGAAACCAAAACTTACCGAGAATATCTGCGTCAATCGCTCCCATGAGAGCGATCACTCGTTCATCAACGACCGCAATCGAGACTTCGGCTGGTACAGATGTCCCGGCACTATTTTTGGTTTCGACGACCAAGGTAACAGATTCTCCCGGTCGATAGGTCTCATGCTCTGGCGTGACTGTCATCGTTAAGATTTTTTTAACGGTATTGACTTGAAGATTGGCATAACCTAAACGGAACTCTGGCATCCCCTTGTCGCCACCGCCTTTGACAGTTAATACCGACACATACACATTGGGCGTATCTGCGTCCGTGATTTTGAGATCAACCACGCGCCCAGTTTTGCCGAGATCAATCACGCGATATTCGCGAATGGTGTTGCGTTCGATGGTCACGAGTGCCTTGGTGTTTTCGTAAGGCGTTTGGACTGCGAGCGAGGCTGTCTCCCCTATCTCATAGCTCGCCTTGTTCTGCACGATCTTCATTTGATGGTCATCGCTCACTCGGACTACGCCGCCAATGCCGCGATAGACATAGCGAAAAGTTGAGGCAGAAATTAGATGGCCTGACCCGTCTGTGGCTTCGATCACCGCCAGATACTCACCATCGCCAGTCGGTGTAAAAGTGACACGGCCATGACCTTCGACGTCTGTAGTGACGCGCTTGGTGTCTATCAGCTCATCTTGGCTTTGCCACTCTAGAAACGACGCACCATCTGCACCAGTTTTTTTAGCGTTGCTCCAAGTCCGCTTCAGCAACTTTATAGTAGTTTCAACTTGTGGACGTACCATTCCATCAGCATTCACACTCACGATCGCAAAATCGGCTTGCGGCGCCTCCCAACCCTTAGAATAATCGGCGCGAATACCCACATAAAACTCACCGCGATGCACGGGAAACTCGAGATGGGTGGAGACTTGACGTTGATTGATATCCGTGACCGTCACATCCACCGCATAGGTGGCACTAGTGCGATAATCCGTCAGATTGGTAGGTAGCTTGAGGGTAATGTTGCCTTGATCATCAGCCACGACGTCATTTATCTCGACACTTTCAAAACCGCCACTAGCGGAGCAGCTCCAATAGCAGTCAGCGTTCTCCTCTGTGCTAAAACTGTACCAATCGTTCCACCAGTTACCCTGCATGGGTTGAAAAAAGAGTTTGGTGCGCGAAACGGCGTAATGAACCTTAGCTCCAGCTAATGGCACACCATGATAGTAAACCGCCTTAACGGGAATCTCGACCGTTTGACCACCAAAAACTGGATTAGTCGGCACGTTTGCCTCTACCTTAAAATCTGGACGGCGATACTCGCGTACATCGAAGGCGGTTTCAATGCTACGCGGTTGCTCGATATTCGCATCCACCAGAGCGCGCACCCGATACGTGCCCAGTTTCATGGCAGGATCAAGCGTCACGCTGCCATTAAATGTTCCAAACTCGTTCAACGGCAAGGTTTGAGTCGAGACGGCTGTACCTGCTGGATTTTCAATGGTGACGTCGACTGTTTTGACGGCGGGTAAAGACAGATGCGCATCTTCATCGAGACGCACCACGCCCTTGAAAAACACCACTTGATCAGCTCGATAAATGCGTCGTTCCGTGTAAACGTAACCGATGTGGTGTTTGGGCGAACGCTCGTCATTACTCTCCAAGCCATAGTTCCAAACGCTGATGCCATCGTTCCAATTCAATGCGACATAACCCAATCGACCACCGCCAGTGGCTTTGATAACGAGATTATCAAACTTGGCATTTTCGTTTATGTGTAAATTAGCGATGCCTTTATCGTCGGTTTTACCTTGACCTAGCTGATTAAAATCGCGAGAGTTTTCCCAGCCACGTGTCGCCCAAGCCTCAACCTCTAGATTAGGCACAACTGCGCCAGTTTTAAGATCCGTCGCCCAGATCAACAGCTTGCCAGCCAGATCTCGTTTGACGGTGAGTGCTGTGTCCACGATCGTTAATTGGCGTGAGGGTAAGTGCTGATTTGGATCATCGTAGAGCGCATCTGGAAATGATAATAGATAGAAACCAGTCGGCAAGGTTTTGCCAGCGATGTCGTCAAGATTCACATCCAAAATCTTAAAAGCGTTCAACGTAGTTTTAGTGTCGTAGGCTTTGCTCCATAAGACTTTACCCCCAAAGACTGAACGCCCCGCATCCTCAAAAGCACCGACTTGCAAGTTGGCTGTCACTGGCCGCAACCAATTCATGGCACGCAGTTGATACACTCGAGGCAAATGCGCCGCCAGCACTCCAGCTGGATAGTAACCAGAAACTTCTAAACTGGGGTGAAACGGACCCGTCTTGAAGTGCAACAGATCAGACGACGGCAAGATTTGTCCATACATATCCGCCAGAGCCGGCGTAAGTTCAAGAGTGTACGGAGTTGAAGCTTTCCAACGTCCAGAAATAGTGATAGTCGTAGCTTGGTCAGGACAACCCATTTGTATATAGCCATAGGCGGACACCTGCATATTTTCCAACACCGGCGTGACCTTGACGCCCACAGCAAGAGTATTGGGGTCAGGCAAGTTGTTAAAACACACCGCCAAACTTTCGTGCGGAGGTAGACTAC
>CAZDER010000098.1:0-3198 GCA_964504505.1 uncultured Gammaproteobacteria bacterium
GCCATCCATGATTGGAATGGAGGAGATGTGCCAAGTGGCATACCTGCGACTGTGGTGATGCAGTAATGTTGACTGTTATACTAAAATATGCCACTCTTTCACGTTATTGAGTATCTTTTGATGTATTGAAAACTGCGTTTCTGCAGCCAAGATATTGGCTCTAAAAACGCCGTTTGCATAAACGAGAGCTATAAGACGTATGTTTCGTCAAAATAGTTGTTCGTTCGGCGTCCCGCTATAGTTGGGAGAAGGAGGGTACGATGATGATGGCCATGCCGATCACGTTCAGCCTCACGGAAGATCAGAGGAAGCAGTACGGACGATTCGTCACGGATGCCGCCGACGAGGCGCTCGCTGCGACGAACATCGACAAGGACGCTCTCCAGTGCCTCATCAAGAACGGCGGGGAGTTTCGAGACGGGGTCATCGCCCTGATCCAGAAGCTCTCGGTCACGAACCAGTTCGTTCGTGAGGAGGTGCCGTCGAAGTACGGCTACCTCTCGGGCTACCGCACGCCCATCCTCTTCACGCAGCAGTGCGAGATCCTGCGCGCGAAGCTTGGTTGCGAGATCATGTCCGATGAGTCGGCGCTCAACACGCCCCTCGTGAGCCTCGCCGAGGGCAACTCCGCTATCCCGGACTGGCAGACCGTCGCTTCCACCTACGGTGAGGCGGTTGAGCTGGTGTTCAAGGAGCTCGCGAAGTCCTACAACGGACGTTTCGTGAACTACCGCGAAGGCGAACGCGGCCCGCACCAGCTCAAGCAGAGCAAGTGCTCGATCGAGCGCCTCGCTCTGCTCAAGGAGCAGCAGAAGGGCGCGAAGATCCTCGTCGTCCAGACGCAGTTCGGTCTCCATCACAGGGGTCGTTCTGTGCGCCGCGCCCGCGAGGTTTTCCAGGCCTCTGAGTTCGGCCTCGGCGCATTCGCGGTCGGGTGCATGCTCCTGACTCACGAGAACCGCCTCCGGCGCTACAACGACCTCTGGATCGACTGCTCCGGGGATGAGTTCTATTCCGATACCGGCGGCGTCTTCTTGCGTGCCCCGTTCTTCGGCTTCCGCGGCGAGGACCTCCAGTTCGGCGCGGGCGGCGTCGGCGACCCGAGCGGGCACTACGGTACTGCGTCCGCGTTCGTCCCTTCGGCGGTGCCCTCGGAGTGATCTAGTCCTCACTCCCTTAGCTATTTTATCCTTTCAGCTCCTTTCTTCTTTACCCTTATCCGTCTGTATAAGGGCTCGACCGTGTGTGTTTGTTCCAATCAAATGGAGCAGATATGCACGGTTTTGTCTGTTATACCGCGTAGGAGATAGTTAGAAGAACAGGAGAACTGGTTCTGCGCAAAATTTTAAGAATGGGTGAATACCCCCGATGATACTCTTGATTGACATTGGAAGAAACCGCTTGGTAGTATGTACATACATTTATACATACGATGTTTATGCAACAAATTCACGCCTTTCTTGTCAAAGAACAGATAGCCTCTATTCGCGAGGTGCAACGTAACCCTTCCAAGGTACTGCGTGGCATCACGCGCGTTATGCGTGGTAGCAAGACCTTGGGATTCTTTTTTGCACACGATGAACTGGATGAGTTGCTCGAGGATGTAGAGGCGGCATCTAGTCGGACTCTGCGGGCTCGCGTCAAAAAAGCGCGCCAGGGTTTAAAAAAGGAGGAAGTCGTATCTTTGTCTGAACCGGCGAAGGGGTATGGGCTTTAAAATCAGTATTTGGATTTGATAAATACGCACCCTATGGTTTCATAGAAGTAATATGAAAAATGCTCCGATGGTGGCCGTGGTTTACAAAGAGGGAAAACAATGGGTCTCTCAATGTTTAAATGTGGATATCGCTAGCTGCGGTACGACGCATACTCGAGCTATCCGAAATCTTACAGAAGCGGTTAAGTTGTATTTTGATGAACCTCGTCGACCGTCTTTGAGGCGCGTAGAGAAAAGACACGTCTTCGTACAAGAAATTCAGCATGCCTAGATACCTTGCTCCTGCTTGGATCGTGAAGATATTGCATGAACACGGATTTCGATTTGTTTCTCAATCAGGTAGCCATGCAAAATTTCGCCTTGAAAACACGCCTGACATAAAAACGGTGATTATGCCGATGCACGCTAAGGAATTGCCTGTTGGAACGTTTGCCTCTATCGTCCGACAATCGGGGTTAGACAAGAGCGATTTTATTAAAACATGAGGTATCTCGTCTACACCCATGCAAATCTTCTCCGTTGCCCAATTTGTTGCCTACGTTAATGACACCTTTAAGGCGATTTGGGATCCGACCCAAGTCGCGCTTGAGGGTGAGGTGTCTGGGTTTCGGGTTTCACAGGGTCAATGGGTTAATTTTGAGATTAAAGATGAAGATGCTGTGGTGTCGATCTTCATGGTGTTGCGCAATCTCACCGTGCCCGTGCAAGATGGTATGCGCGTGCGTCTCTACGGTTATCCGCGGCTCTATCCAAAGTATGGCAAGTTTTCTTTCAGTGCTGATCGTGTCGAGATCGTGGGTGAGGGAGGCTTGCGCAAGGCACTGGAGATGATCCGCCAAAAATTGCTGGAGGAAGGCTTATTTGATGTGGCTCGCAAACGTCAGCTGCCGCGTTTTCCGAGACGAGTGGCCTTGATCGCTTCGCGTGAAAGCGCGGCGTATGGAGATTTTATCAGGATTCTCCACGAACGCTGGAGCGGTCTTGAGGTTGATCTCTATCATGTGCTGGTACAGGGCAAAGATGCGCCAGAGAGTTTGATTCGAGCTATCAAGCGCGCGAGTCAAGCAGATTATGATGTGGTGATCATGACCCGTGGCGGCGGTTCGTTTGAGGAGTTGATGGCATTTAATGATGAACGTGTGGTGCGTGCGCTGTATGCCTGTAAACTGCCAACCCTCGTTGGTATCGGTCATGAACGCGATATTACGCTGGCTGAAGAAGTGGCTGATGTGCGTGGTTCGACGCCGACTGATTGTGCGCGTTTGCTGGTACCAGATAGACGCGACGTGTTGCTCGAGGTGGCGACGATGGAGGAGTCTGTGCTATTTCAGCTGGAAGCGATGGTTCAGGGTTACATCACGCACCTCGAACGAGCTTTCGTCGGTGCTGATCGTTGGTTGCAAGCCGTCGGTGGTCGTTTGGATATGAGCGTGGCGCGAGCCTTCGAGAGCATTCGAATGTGGTGCGAGCGTCTGGCAAGT
>CAZDER010000099.1:0-3192 GCA_964504505.1 uncultured Gammaproteobacteria bacterium
TGTTTATGTTGGCGTTGGTTGGGGATGGTATTACAGACATCCAAGTACTCACCAATCCCACCGGCGTGTTCATCCAAGGTGGCTTCGAAGCCGATGCTGGACTCACTGGTCGCAAGATCATGGTGGATACCTACGGCGGCCTCGCTCCCCACGGTGGTGGTGCATTCTCTGGCAAAGATGCCACTAAAGTTGATCGTTCCGCCGCCTACATGGCGCGTTTTGTCGCCAAAAACCTCGTCGCTCAAGGTCATGCTACCTCTGCTCTCGTCTCCGTCGCCTACGCCATCGGCCGCGTCGATCCGCTCATGGTCGAAGCTATTGATCAAGATAATCGCCCCATCAATCGCGCTCTCCTAACCCCTTTCGACTTCCGCCCCCAAGCCATCATCGAACGCCTAGGCTTACGTCGTCCCATCTTCCAACCAACCGCCACCTACGGACATTTTGGTAAAGCGGGCTTGCCGTGGGAGGAGGTTGTGACAATCTAAACCTTGTCCCCAATCCCAATCTTCCACACTCCCCGCCTCCAAACCTTCCAAATATGCCAACCTCGGCATTTTCACGATTTTGTCAACATAAACGTGAAAATATGCAATAAAACACCTAGTTTTCACGATTTTTACATTACGAACTAGCTCGAAGAGCTCTGCTAGGCTCTCGGTCAGGGTGTGTTTTGTTTCAAGGGCATTTTATGTCGTTGTAGGGGCGGCATTCATGCCGCCCGTCCGCCGATTGACAAAAGCCCCTTTTTAGGGTATTATATTATTTAAGATTCTCCCCTGGAATTGGCGCGTTATAGACGGAAACATTGGCTTATCTTAGCCAGCCTTTCGTCTAGAACCTCGGTTCTGGCGACCAGTACAACAGGGATAACGTCGACATTTCGACGTGCAGGCATTTGCCGTTCCTAACCAACGTCAGAGAAGAAAGAGGGTTCAACGTGAACAAGTTTTTTGGCCTCGTAGCCTTAGGGTCACTTGTCTCCACAGCCTGTAGCTCGACCGTGGGCGGTAACGTCGTTTACTTTGATCCGCAACCTGATGCGGCAAACGTGGTTGACGCCTCGTTCACCTCGGAAGCCACGATCATTGGTAGCGACAGTGGCCCCGCAGAAGTTGGCACGCAGGAGAACGTAGAAATTCGTGCCGACGTTCAAACAGATGTCTCACCAGAACGTGGCGGTTGTGAAGCAACGGAGACCCCATACGACGGCATCGACAACGACTGTAACGGTTTGGTTGACGATGACCAACGCTTACACGCAGGCCACTTCTGGTTCTGTAGTGCAGACCGTGGCTGTTTCTGGTTCGGCAACGCACCAGGCGACGAGGCTGGTACAGCCACCTACGGCTATCAAGGCTGCTTCTCGAGCGGTCGGTTTCGTTCCCTCATCGGCAATATCCTTCCTGGCATGCTAATCGCGACTGGAGCACCGAACGAACTCCATCGAGTCTACTATATCGGTCGCAACGGAAGGCGATACATCTTTCCAACCGCCACGACGTTCGCCACTTGGTTTCTCGATGCAACAAGTACCGTGCCAATTCGTGTCGATGCCCACGCCTGTGCCAGCGTGGTTCAAGTAAGTGACGTCCAAATGGCAGTCATCCAGATCGGAGGCAACGTCACGATTCGCCCCGGCACAGTCGCGACTGGTATCACCACCGATCCGCGGCGATACGTGGTTTCACGAGGTGGTGTGCTCCGTCCACTCGCGAACGAGGGACTCCTCTTTGAGGTACAGCCCTCCTGGCTCACCGAGCGCGTAGTGATGACGCGAGATGCGTACTTCGTAACCTATAGTGTCGGTCGAGAAATCGTGAATCCCAGTACCTACAACTGGGCGAGCGAGATTGGTGTCACCCTCGACCAAGACCTCGGTCTTTAGCCTTACCCCGCTCCACTTCGCGACAACACTCTGTCGCCTGTGGTGTCGGGGTGTTGTTTTTTTAAGCAACACGAACAATCCCAGCAGAACAGATGTTCTGCGGGGATTTAAGTTAATACCCGTGTCAAGTCCGCGTTTCAGCTCTCAACCCAGCGCAGAAACAGGATTTTTCTGCGCAATATCCAAAGTGGACTTGACACGGGTATTTTAAAGTGGACTTGACACGGGTATTTTGACACGGGTATTTAAAAGTCCGCTCTGTCTAGAGTACGCACTAGTCGGTCAAACAAAAAAACCAACCACGGATGATGGTTGATTTTTATTACCGAGATCATCTCTTAAAGATGCTCTTCGTTCTCCATCGGGCAAAGCTGAGCTTCCTTGCAAAATGGCAAAGCTTAGCTTTGTTTCCCTATTGGGGAACCGAGCTGAGCTCGGTGGTAGCTCCTAGGGGAGTCGAACCCCTGTTAACGGCTTGAAAAGCCGCTGTCCTAACCGTTAGACGAAGGAGCCAAGCGTGGGGAGAATATCGATTTTTTGGCAGAGCGTCAAGTCTAGAAACAATGACAAAATGAAACATCGAGCGCACAACGGATACACAAATGCTATCATAGTCCCATATGTTTCGTGCGACGCCCATTTCCAAAAAACCACAACTGCTGCATCCCTTCTGGAGCATGCCTCCAGAGAAAGCCCTGACCATTCTAAAGAGCACTATAACAGGTTTACAAAACCAAGAAGCACAAAAGAGGCTCGCATTGTTCGGAGCCAATCTTGTGCATCAAAAAGAAGGGCAAAACCGCCTGCAATTACTCCTTGAACAGATAAAAAGCCCTCTCATTTTTATTCTTCTCATAGCCTCCGGGGTCACCGCCTTTTTACATGAGTGGCTAGACACGGGCGTGATCCTCGCCGCCATCATCGTAAATGTGGTACTGGGCTTCTGGCAAGAAAACAAAGCACGGACGATCCTCGAACATCTCGCAAGCTACATCCGCGTTCGGGTGCGTGTCAGACGTGAAGGCCGAGAGCAAGAAATGGATGCCTCTGATCTCGTTCCCGGTGACATCATCCATGTAAGCCAAGGAGATCGTATTCCCGCCGATGCTCGTTTGCTATTTGCCAATGGTCTCGCCGTTGATGAAAGCATCTTAACTGGAGAATCACTCCCGACAGAAAAGTCCATCGAAATAACGCGCGCGAACGCTTCCCTCGCAGAACGAACGTGCATGCTTTACGGTGGCACGCTAGTTGTTGAAGGCACGGGAGACGCGCTCATCGTAGCCACAGATGACCAAACTGAA